>JAQGLF010000238.1 GCA_028293025.1 Alphaproteobacteria bacterium | reverse complement strand
CCGCCCAATATCTGCGGTCGGTGCCGCCGTTGTTCCAGGCGGCGCGCGACGCGCTCGGTTGCGACATCCATTTGCTCCACGACGTCCATCACCGCCTGACCCCGATCGAGGCCGGACGGCTCGGCCGCGAGCTCGAGCCGTTCAACCCGTTCTGGCTCGAGGATGCGACCCCGGCGGAAAACCAGGCGGGCTATCGTCTGATCCGCCAGCACACGACGACCCCGCTCGCGGTCGGCGAGATCTTCAACTCGGTCTGGGACGCGAAGCAGCTGATCCAGGAGCAATTGATCGACTATATCAGGGCGACGGTGGTCCATGCCGGCGGCATCACCCACCTGCGCCGCATCGCCGCCTTCGCCGACATGTTCAACGTCCGCACCGGCTGCCACGGCGCCACCGATCTGTAGCCGGTGACGATGGCGGCCGCGCTCCATTTCGACCTGTCGGTGCCCAATTTCGGCATCCTGGAATATATGCGCCACAGCGCGGAGACCGACGCCGTCTTCCCCCATGCCTATCGCTTCGCCGACGGCGCGCTTCACCCGGGCGACGCGCCGGGGCTCGGCGTCGACATCGACGAGGAACTGGCGACGAAATATCCGTATAAGCGGGCCTTTCTTCCGGTGAACCGGCTGGAAGACGGCACGATGACCAATTGGTGAGCGACGCCGCCGCCGCTCCCGCCGCGGCCGCCATGTCGGCGGGCCGCAAGGGGCGGGTGCGCTGGATCATCTGCTTCCTGCTCTTCGCCGCGGTGGTGCTGAGCTATATCGATCGGCTGGTCCTCAGCGTGCTGAAGCCGACCCTGCAGGGCCTCTATGGCTGGTCGGAGAGCGGTTATGGCGACGTCGTCTTCTGGTTCCAGGCCGCCTACGGCATCGGCTTCCTCGTCTTCGGGCGGCTGATCGACCGGATCGGGGCGAAGGCCGGCTATGTGCTGGCGATGGGGATCTGGACGCTGGCGCATATGGCGCACGTCCTCTTCACCTCGACCCGCGGCTTCGCTTTCGCGCGGATCCTGCTCGCCGTGGGCGAATCGGGCACCTATCCGGCGGCGCTCGCCGCCGCGGCCGAATGGTTTCCGAAGCGGGAGCGGGCGTTGGCCATCGGCATCTTCAACGCCGGCGCCAATGTCGGCGCGATCGTGACGCCGCTGATCGTTCCGGCGATCGTGCTCGCCCTGGACTGGCGGGCCGCATTCATCGTCACCGGCCTCTTCAACTTCGTCTGGCTGACCGCCTGGATCCTCTTCTACCGCCGGCCGCGCGAGCATCCGGCACTGGGGCCCGCCGAGCGCGCCTGGATCGAATCGGAGCCGATCGAGGAGCAGAGGCCGGTGAAGTGGCGGCGGTTGCTCGCGACCCGCCAGGCCTGGGCCTATATGGCCGGCCGCTTCCTGATCGACCCGATCTGGTGGACCTTCCTCTTCTGGCTGCCGGATTTCTTCCACAAGCGCTATGGGCTCGATCTCAAGAGCTTCGGCCCGCCGCTGGTCGCGATTTACGTGATGGCGGATTTCGGCTCGGTGCTCGGCGGCTGGTATTCCTCGCGCCTGCTCGGCCGCGGCGTCGAAACCGGGCGGGCGCGCAAGCGGGCGATGCTCTGCGCGGCTTTGGTGGTGGTGCCGGTATCCTTCGCGATGGCCGCCCCCTCGGTCTGGATTGCGGTGCTGCTGATCGGGCTCGCCTGCGCCGGCCATCAGGGCTTCTCGGCCAATCTCTTCGCCATGCCGGCCGACCTGTTTCCGCGCTGGGCGCTCGGCTCGGTGGTCGGCCTCGGCGGCTTCGCCGGCGCCGCGGGCGGCATGCTGATGGCCAAATATGCCGGCTGGGTGCTGGAGAGGCTCGGCACCTACACGCCGATCTTCATCGTCTCGGGTTGCGCCTATCTGGTGGCGCTGGCGGTCGTGCACCTCATCAACCCAAGCTACGCGCGGGTAACGAAGTTCAGTCCGGCGGAGGCGTGAGGAAGGCTGCAGTGATTTAACCGCCCCGATCAACCGCCGGTGCGGCCGCCATAGCGGCGGCGCAGCTTCGCCACCTTGCTTGCCGGGACCGCGGGCGCCGAATTGCCCCAGGCGTTGCGCACGAAGGTCGCGACCGAGGCGATCTCATTGTCGTCGAGCTTCCAGGCGAAGGCCGGCATCGCCAGCGGCGTCGGCCTGGCGGGCGTCGGCAGCGAGCGGCTGCCCTCGAGGATGATCCGCACGATCGTCGTCGGGTCCTTCGACTGCAGCGACGCGTCGCCACGCAGCGGCGGGAAGAAGCGCGGCACGCCGCTGCCGTCGGCGACGTGACAGGCGGCGCAGGCATCGGCGAAGATCGCGGCGCCGCCGCGCATCGCCGCTTCGGTCGGCGCCCAGCCGCCCGGCTTCGGCGCCCCCGGCGGCAGGTCCTTGAGGTATGTCGCGATCGCCATCAGGTCGGCATCGCTCATCCGGCTGGTCGATTCGTAGATCACCTCCTGCATCGAGCCGGAGGCGGCGGCATAAGAGTTGCGGCCGCTGCGCAGATATTCGGCGATATCGGCCTTGTCCCAGCCCGCCAGTCCCTGGCGCGGATCGCCGGTGAGATTGACCGCCACCCAATTGTCGAGCCGGCCGCCCTGAAGCGCATGCTTGTTACGGTCGGCGCCGAGGAAATTCTTCGGCGTGTGGCAGCCGCCGCAATGGGCGGGCCCCCAGACCAGATAGGCACCGCGATTCCACGCCTCCGATTTGGCCGGGTCGGGCCGCAGCTCGCCGGGATGGAAGAACAGGGCGTTCCAGATCCGGAGCAGGAAGCGAATGTTGAGCGGGAAGGGCAGGCGGTTGGCCGGCTTGACCTGGGAGACGGCGGGAACGGTCCCCAGATAGGCCCGGAGCGCATCGATATCGGCGCGGGGCATGTGGGTGAAATAGGGGTAGGGGAAGACCGAATAGAGCCTTTTGCCGCCATGGCCGACGCCCTTGTGCATCGCGCGGTAGAATTCGTCGGCGGTCCAGCCGCCGATGCCGGTCCGGGCATCGGGGGTGATGTTGGCGGAATAGACGATCCCGAACGGGGTGCGGATCGGCCGTGCGCCGGCGAAGGGCGCGCCGCCGACATCGGTGTGGCAGGCCTTGCAGTCGCCGGCGACGGCCAGATAGCGGCCGCGGAGGACGGGATCGGCGCTGAGCCGATCCGCGGCATTCGCCGGCTCGGCTTGGCTGGGCTCGGCCCAGCTCGTGACGTCCGCCGTCGGATTGTCCGCATTGGCGGGGGGGATCGGGATCGCGCCGCCGCCCGGGTCGACCGGTGGAGGGGCAGGCGGGGGCGCCGTAGCCGCGGCGACGGCGAAGGTGGAAAGGCACAATCCGAGGACGAGGGTGGGGAAGTGCCGGCGCATCAGGCCTGGACCAAGGGGCCGGGCGATTTCACATAATGGTTCGCGATCGCCTCCGCGCACCAATAGGTCAGCGCGCCGACCGTCCCCATCGGATTGTAGCCGGCATTTTGCGGGAAGGCGTTGGCGCCCGGGACGAAGACGTTGGGCACGTCCCAGCTCTGCAGATAGCGGTTGATCGCGCTCGTCTTCGGATCCGTCCCCATGATCGCGCCGCCGGTATTGTGGGTCGTCTGATAGGGGACGATGTCGTAGGAGCCGCTGCGCTTGTTCGCCTTGATCTCGCGGCCGCCCATCGCTTTGGCGGCATCGCTCGCCCGCTCGGTCAGGAAATCGCTCATCCGGTGCTCGTTGTCGGTGAAGTCGAAGGTCATCCGCAGCATCGGCCGGCCGAGCGCGTCGGTATAGGTGGGGTCGAGGTCGAGATAATTGCCGCGGTGGCTCATCACCGCGCCGTGGGTCGCGATGCTCACCGTCTTCAGATAATTACCGGCGACCGCCTTCTTCCAGGCCGAGCCCCATTTGGGTGTCTTGTCCGGCGTCGGGTGGCTCTCGATCGGGCGGGCGCCGGTATTGACCACGCCCAGATAGCCGCCGCCGATGAAGCCCTTGCCGGAATGGTCGAAATTGTCGCCGTTGAAATCGTCGACGATCATGCCGAGCGAGCCCGCGCCGATGAACGGGTTGATCAATTTGTCGTCGTAGAAGACGTTCACGGACGAGGTGATCTGATAGGCGTAGTTCCGGCCGATCACGCCGGCGCCGGTGCGCGGATCGTAGGGCGTGCCGATGCCGGACAGCAGCATCAGCCGGACATTCTCCAATATATAGGCGGAGAGGACGACGATATTCGCGGCCTGGAAGATGGTGGCGCCGGTCTCGTCGACATAGGTCACGCCGGTCGCGTGCTTGCGGTCGGCGCTGAGCTCGACCTTCACCACCTCGCAGCCCGTGCGCAGCGCGAAATTCGGGCGCGAGAGCAGGATCGGCAGGATCGTCGTCTGCGGGCTCGCCTTGGAATAATTGCCGCAGCCGAATTTCTCGCAAAAGCCGCAATAGGTGCAGGGGCCGAGCTGCAGGCCGAGCGGGTTGGTATAGGCGCGCGACATGTTCGCGGCGGGATGCGGGAAGGGATGGAAGCCGACCCTCGCCGCGGCTTCGGCGAACAGGGTCGGGCCGTAGGTCATCGCCAGCGGCGGGTTGGGATAGTCGCGCGAGCGCGGCCCTTCGAACGGGTTGCCGCCCGCCTGGACCTTGCCGCCGAGATTGCCTGCCTTGCCGGAGACGCCGCACAGATATTCGAAGCGGTCGTAATAAGTCTCGAGCTCGGCATAGGTGATTCCATAATCCTGGATCGTCATCGTCTCCGGCACGGCGGCGGCGCCGTAGCGCCCGACATTGTGGCTGCGCGCGACGAAGTCCGACGGCAGGAAGCGCCAGACCTGGCCGTTCCAGTGGATGCCGCCGCCGCCCACGCCCGCGCCGGGGAGGAAGGAGCCGAGCCGGCGCATCGGCAGCGCGACCTGGTCGCCGCGGTTGCGGAAGGTCAGGGTCTCGTGGGCGACGTTCTGGAACAGGCGATGGCGCCAGTAATAGCGCAGCTCGTCCTGGTCGAAGGTGACCGCGAAATCGTTCGGCGTGTCGCGCCAGCCGCCCCGCTCCAGCGCCAGCACGTTGAGGCCGGCGGCGGTCAGCACCTCGCCCATGATCGCGCCGGTCCAGCCGAAGCCGACGAGCAGGACGTCGACCGGGGCCGGATCGCTCGCCATCAGCTCTGCTTCCCCGTCCATTCGCGGCGGCCGCTGAGCGACACGGGCGGCAAGGGGTAGGCTTCGCCATGACGGCCGACAAAATCGCGATAATCGTAGCGGGCGCCGGGGAAGCCGATCAGCCGCCAGCCGGCCATGTCGCGATTGCCGCCATAGATCGGGTCGGCGAAGAAGCCTTCGATCGTGTTCTGGAGGAGGAGCTCGAAAAAGGCCTTGCCGTCGACGCCGCCTTTCAGGCTCGCATCGCCTTTCTCAAGCACCTTCAGCGCCTCGTCCTGCTTGTCCGGTCCGAGCGCGGCGAAGGCCTGGCCGTAAGCGTCGGCGGCCCAGCGGTTCACCTGCGGGATGAGGAGGCGATAGACTTCGGAAGGGCTGCCCATCTGCCAGCCCTGGGTCGCGACCCCCTTCGGCATCGGCGCCTGCAGATAGAAATGGTCGCCCTGGCCGTAGGGCCCGGCGAGCTGCCGGTCGATGAAGCGCGGCACGCCCGTCTCCAGCGCGCCGGGGCCGAGCTCGTCCTTCGGGATCAGCCGCGCGACGGCCGCTTCGACGAAGGCGGCCTCGGCGTCGGTGAAGAAGAGATAGCCCGGGCGCGCGTCGATCCGCTCCGGCCGGTCGGCGGCGGCCGGGCCCCAGGGGAGGCGACGCCTGATCGTGTCGGCGAAGGCGGAACGCGGCAGCGCCAGGGCCGCGGCGGAAAGGACCGCACCCAGACGCAACGCGACACGCCGGCTCATTCCATCGCGAGCCATCGGCTCTCCTTCACAGGAGACAGAAGCCATTCGCCGGCGCGCCTATCACAGATTAGGGGCGGGGAGAAACGGCGCGTTTGGAAGCCGCAGCCGCCGGGTCGCGGCCTGAAGCCAAGCAAGGCGAGCGGGAGCCTAGAAAGAGAGGCCGAATGTGATTCCCGGCCGGTGTCCCTGGACGAAACCGACGCCCACGTGCGCGCCGTTCCCCATATCGAGCTGGTTCAAACGCAACTGCTCTCGCGGCAGCCCCTGAATGTCGTACCGGCTTGCCGTCCCGCTCCGGGCACGAATGTCATAGGGATGAAAGGCGCGGCCGAAGTCGCGGCGCGACATTCCGTCGGATCGGGGCGACTGCCAGACGTGCGGCATGAAATGATGGCGATACCCCGGCCCCCGCGCCGCGGCGAGCGACAGGAGCAGCAGCGGCACCAGCAGCGGACGACAGCGCATCGACCCTCCCCCCGGAGGCCCACGCGGAAGCGAGGGTGAAGCCGGAGCTTACCACGACCATGCAGCGCCAGATACGGGAACAGGGGGTGATTCATTCGCGCTGTCGCGCGGCTTGACCGTGCACGAGAACCTGTCGGCGCGCTCTCGGTATCGAGCGAAAAATCGAGAGGCCCGGACCGACAGAAGGTGAACGCCTGCCGTCATTCCCTTTTCAACGGAGCCGGGATTGTGGTTTGAGTCCGATCGGCACGCGGGGACGATGATCGATGACCCACCAGATCCTGGTTCTTTACGGCTCCTACCGGTCCGACCGGATGGGGATCCGGCTCGCCGACTTTCTCGTCAGGAGGCTCGGCGAACGCGGCGACGCGGTCGAGTTGATCGATGCCAAGGCGGTCGGCCTCCCGATGCTCGACCGGATGTACAAGGAATATCCGCAAGGCCAGGCCCCTGCCGCCATGCACGCGCTCGCGCAGAAGATCCGGGCGGCGGACGCCTTCGTGTTCGTCACCGGCGAGTATAATTGGGGGGTCCAGCCCGGTCTCAAGAACCTGACCGATCATTTCCTGGAGGAATGGTTCTGGCGCCCCGCCGCAATCGCCAGCTATTCGGCGAAGAGACAGTCCGGGGAGCGTTCCAACTCGATCTGGCACGGTACCTTGTCCGAAATGGGCATGGCGGTGATCCCGTCCACCTTGACCGTCGGCCCGATCGCCCAGACCCTCGACGCCAAGGGCTACCCCATTGGCGATGCCGGCATGTCCCTCGAACGCGCCTTCACCCGCTTCGCCGACGATCTCGCTTGGTGGACCGAGGCGGCGAAGGAGCAGCGGGCGCGAAGGGCGCCGCCTTATTAGGTAGGGGCTAATATAGGCACGCGAAGGTTTGCTGGTGACCCCTACGGGAATCGAACCCGTGTTTTCGCCGTGAGAGGGCGACGTCCTGGACCGCTAGACGAAGGGGCCGTTCGCGAAGGCCCGGCGCATATGGGCGCGGGGGCTGGGCTGTCAAGCTGGCCTTGTGCCGGGGGGCCGCCGGAGCGCCGCCGCCCGGTTGACGCGGCTGGCGGGGATGTAGAGGGATGCGGCCGTGAAGAGCTTCTTCCCCCACAGCGCCACCACCAAGAGCGTCACCGTCCGGGTGGCGGTGAGCTTCCTGCCCGAGCAGTCGGAGCCGGGCCGCGGCCGCTGGTTCTGGGCCTATCACGTCCGCATCGAGAATGAGGGGAAGATGGCGGTGCAGCTGATCAGCCGCGAATGGACGATCAGCGACGGCCGTGGCGGCCGCCACGAGGTCCAGGGCGAGGGCGTGGTCGGCGAGCAGCCGGTGATCGAGCCCGGCACCGCCTTCGACTATGTCTCGGGCTGCCCGCTTAACACGCCGACCGGCTGGATGGAGGGCCGCTACCGGATGGTCGGTGCCGACGGCCGCGCCTTCGAGGCCGACATCCCCCGTTTCCCTCTGGTTGCACCGGCGGTGGCGAGCTGAGCCTGAAGCTTGTAAAGACAAGGGGAAATCCGGATCGGACCGGAGCCCCGGAGACAATGATGACCCGTTTGCCGTTGCTTGCCCCCCTCGCTTTCCTTGCCTTGTCGCCGGCCGCGCAGGCCGCCACTCCGACCGTGAAGCGGGCGATGACCTGCCCGATCGGCGGCGAGGCCTTCGACTATCAGCAGCCCGTGTCCAGCGCCGCTCTGGGGATGCGCCCCGACGGCAAGCCGTACGGCACCTCCGCCGCGCCGGCGCCTTTGCCCGAATGCCCGGGCAACGGCCTCGTCCTATACAAGGATTATACGGCCGACGAGACGAAGACCCTCGCGCCGCTCGTCGCTTCCGACGATTACCAGGCGCTGCGCAGGACCGACACGCAATATTATCGCGCTTACTGGCTGATGCGGCAGATGGGGGTCGGGCCCGAAGACTATCTCTGGGCCCTGCTCCAGGCGGCGTGGGAGGCGGAAGGCAAGCCGGAGCTGCGCGCCCGCTATTTCGGCGAGCTCGCCGCCGCTTCGGCCAAGGTGCCGCCCAACCCCGCCGACATCGACTGGATCGGCATGGAAGGCCGCTCGATCGACGCGTTGCGCGAGCTCGGCCGGTTCGACGAAGCGGCGGCGCGGCTGGCCAAAGTGCCGCTCGCCCGGCTCGACGTCGCGGTGCCGGTGGGCGGCGGCGAGAAGGCGGTGAGTGAAGCCAAGGTGAAGCGCGGCTGGCTCAGTTTCTTCGCGCAATTGAAGGTGGCGATCGCGCGCAGGGATGCGTCGATCGAACCCTTCGACATGATCCCGCGCAGCGTCGCGCTCGGCTATTGCATCGACCGCACGGCCAGCCTGGCCGACCAGGATCGCACCTTCTGCGCGAAGGAGCAGGCGGGGGTCGAGGAGGTGCGAACCGCCCGGGCGAAGGCCGAGGACGATATCAAGGCGCTCAGCCGCTCGCGGGAGGCGAGCGGGCGGTAGCCTTAGCGGCTGCCCGCCGGCGGGTCCGCAGTCAGGTCGACATATTCGATGCGGGCGTTGGGCGAGCGCTGCCGTAGCCGCGTGCCGGTCACGTCGTGCATCCACCGCGACGTGTAGCTGTAGCGCTCCACCCGATAGGTGCCGCCCTCTTCGGAGGTGGGCGAGTAGATGCGGCCGGCGACCGAGCGGAGCAGGGGCTTCGTCCAATTGAGGGCGCCGCGGCTGCGCAGGATCTCGGGGTCGCTGACCTTGCCTTCGGGCGTGACCCAGAAGCCGACATCGGCCCAGCGGTCGTCGAAATTGTCGGTCGGCATCAGCCGGGTGGTCGAGCCGCCGTCGCCCTCGGCATCGTCGCCTTCCTGCAGCCGCTGGGTCATCTCGATCTTCGGCGCGAACAGGAGGACGGGCTGCTTCGAACGCATGCCGCGCATCTCGTCGACCAGCGCGTTCGAGCTGTCGAGCTTCCCCTCCATGCGGTCGAGGCGCGCGAGGAGGACGAGCGCCGAAAGCCGCCCGAGCCGCCCCTGTGGCGACCGGTCGGCGGCGATCCTGGTCAGGGCCTGGCGCGCCAGCCAGGTGTCGCCGGAAATCTGGTACAGCCAGGCCGCGCGGACGCGGGCAATGCCGGCGAGGTCCGGCCGGCCGCCGGCAGCGGCTTTCTTTTCCGCGTCCTCGAAGACCTGCCGCGCCCGGTCCAGCCGTCCGAAGGAGGCATACATGTCGGCCCATTCGAGATCGGCGTCGATCACCCGCGGGTCCGTCTTCGCAAAGGCACCGTCGAGCGTGCGGTGCATCTCCGTCACCGAGACCTGATAGTCCTTGCTCTCGCCGAGATGGGCCGCGATCCGGGAATTGGCGCGGAAAAGGTCGGAAACATCGACCGGATAGGTCCTGGCGTAGCGGCGGTTGCGGCCGATCGAGGCGGCAGTCACCGCCCGCGCTTCGCGATATTTGCCGGCGACGAACAAATTCTCAGCATGGCCGAGCGAGGCGTTGATATCCTCGTTCGGCGGGCATTTGCGGGCGAGACATTCGCGAAGCGCGCGCTCGCTGTCGCGGAGCGGCGTGCCGGTGACCACGATGGTCTGCTCCGGCTCGGCCGGCGGAGCGCCGCCGGTCGCAAGGAGCAGGGACACGAGCAACGTCATCATCGGCCAATTCCTTCTGAAAGAATCGCCCCCTTATCGGGAAAAGGCAGCTTTGTCAGCTACGTGGCGGTCGCGTCGGACGCGGCCTGATCTTCCACGCAGGTTCGCGGCCTCAGCGCGTGCCGGCCGGCGCATCCGCGGTCAGGTCGACATATTCGATACGGGCATCGGGGGAGCGCTGGCGCATCCTCGTGCCGGTCATGTCCAGCCACCGGGACGTATAGCTGTAGCGTTCCACCCGAAAAGTGGCCGCCTCGATCGGCGAATAGATGCGGCCGGCGATCGATCCGAGGAGCGGCTTGGACCAGTCGGTCGGTCCGCGGCTGCGCAGGATCTCGGCGTCGGCCACCTTTCCGTCTGCGCTGACCCAGAAGCCGACGTCGATCCAGCGGTCGTCGAAATTATCGGTCGCCATCAGACGGGTGGTGGAGCCGGTCGGGGCACTGAAGATGGAATTGCCGCTGCCATCGACATAGCCGCCATTGTCGGGATTCTCGGGAAGGCGGGGATAGAGGTTCACCATCGGGGCGAAGAGCAAGGTCGGAGTCTTCGAATGGAGGGCCCGCATCTCGTCGACCAGCGCAGCCGAGCTGGCGAGCTGGCCTTCCTTCCGGTCGAGTCGGGCGAGGAGCACCAGGGCGGCGACGCGCGCGACCTCGGCGCCGGGCGAGCGGTCCGCCGCGATCTTCGTGAGCGCCTGGCGCGTGAGCCACTCGTCGCCCTCCGCCTGATGGAGCCAGGCGGCGCGGACGCGGGCGATGCCGGCGAGATCGGGCCGGCCGCCTTCCATGGCCTTGCGTTCCGCCTGCTCGAACAGCTGACGTGCCCGTTCCAGCCGGCCGAAGGACGCATACATGTCGGCCCATTCGAAGTCCGCGTCGATCACGCGCGGGTCGGTCTTCGCGAAAGCATCGTCGAGGGTCCGGTGCATGGCGCCCACCGACCATTGGTAATCGCGGCCCTCGCCGAGATGCGCGGCGATGCGGGAATTGGCGCGGTAGAGGTCGGACACGTCGATCGGGAAGGTCCTGGCGTAGCGATGGTTGCGGCCGATCGCCGCCAAGGTCACCGATCGCGCGTCCTGATATTTGCCGGCGACGAACAGATTCTCGGCATGGGCGAGGGCGGCGTTGATGTCCTCGTTCGGGGGGCATTTGCGGGCGAGGCACTCGCGAAGCGCGCGCTCGGTGTCCCGCAGCGGCGTGCCGGTGACGATGATCGTCTGCTCGGCCTGCGGCGGAGCGACGGCATTGGTCGTGGTGGCAGCGGAAAGGGCCAGGGAAAGCAGGACGATCGACATGACTCAATTCTCCAGCTGTTTCCCTCTGCTTATACCCGTCGCAGGAATTTCACAAAGCCGAACCGGCGATAAATATCAGGCGTCGATCTCTTCCTCGTCAACCTCGGCGGCGTGGCTCTGGATGAAGGCGAAGCGGTGCTCGGGATTGCGGCCCATCAGCCGGTCGACCAGGTCGCGCACCTTGTGCTGCTGCTGATAGTCTTCGGGCAGGGTGACCCGGATCAGCGAGCGCGTCTTCGGGTCCATCGTCGTTTCGCGCAGCTGCGACGGGTTCATCTCGCCGAGGCCCTTGAAGCGGCTGACCTCGACCTTCTTGCCCTTGAACAGGCTCTCCTGCAGCTCGCCGCGATGGGCGTCGTCGCGGGCATAAGCGACGGTGCCGCCGGCGGCGAGGCGATAGAGCGGCGGCTGGGCGAGGTAGAGCGCGCCCTGCTCGACGATCCTGGTCATCTCGTTGAAGAAGAAGGTCATCAAGAGGGTGGCGATATGGGCGCCGTCGACGTCCGCGTCGGTCATGATGATGATCCGGTCGTAGCGCAATTGGGCCGGGTCGCAGCGCTCGCGGGTGCCGCAGCCGAGCGCCTGGCCGAGATCGGCGATCTCCTGATTGGCGCGGATCTTGTCGGCGCTGGCCGAGGCGACGTTCAATATCTTGCCGCGGATCGGCAGGATCGCCTGGGTCTTGCGGTCGCGCGCCTGCTTGGCCGAGCCGCCGGCGCTGTCGCCCTCGACGATGAACAATTCCGTCCCCGCCGGATCGTCATTGGCGCAGTCGGTGAGCTTGCCGGGGAGGCGGAGCTTGCGCGACGATGTCGCGGTCTTGCGCTTCACCTCGCGCTCCGCCTTGCGGCGGAGGCGCTCGTCCATCCGGTCGAGGACGAAGGCGAGCAAGGCACGGCCGCGCTCCATATTGTCGGCGAGATAATGGTCGAAATGGTCGCGCACCGCCGCCTCGACCATGCGGGCGGCGTCGGGGCTGGTCAGCCGGTCCTTGGTCTGGCTCTGGAACTGGGGGTCGCGGATGAAGACCGAGAGCATGATCTCGGCGCCGGCGACGACGTCCTCGGCCTGCACGTCCTTCGCCTTCTTCTGGCCGACCAGCTCGGCGAAGGCGCGGATGCCGCGGGTGAGGGCGGCGCGCATGCCCTGCTCGTGGGTGCCGCCGTCGGGGGTCGGGATGGTGTTGCAATAATAAGAGGAGCCGCCCTCGCTCCAGAGCGGCCAGGCCACGGCCCATTCGACCAGGCCCTCGCCGTTGGCGAAGTCCTGGCGGCCGGTGAAGAAGTCGCCGGTCGCGCAGTTGCGGTCGCCGATCTGCTCGCGAAGATGGTCGGCGAGGCCGCCGGGGAACTGGAACACCGCCTCGGCCGGCGTCCCGTCGGCGAGGAGAGCAGGGTCGCAGTGCCAGCGTATCTCGACGCCGGCGAAGAGATAGGCCTTGGAGCGGGCCAGCCGGTAAAGCCGCTCCGGCTTGAAATGCGCCTCCTCGCCGAAAATCTCGGTGTCGGGGACGAAGCTCACGGTGGTGCCGCGGCGATTGGGGGCGGCGCCGATCTCCTCGAGCGGCGTCACCGGCTCGCCGCGGGAGAAGGCCTGGCGGTAGAGCGATTTGTTGCGGGCGACGGTGACGATCGTCTCGCTCGACAGGGCGTTGACGACGCTGACCCCGACGCCGTGCAGGCCGCCCGACGTCGCATAGGCCTTGTTCGAGAACTTGCCGCCCGAATGGAGCTTGGTGAGGATCACTTCGAGCGCGTGCTTGCCGGGATATTTCGGATGCTCGTCGATCGGCATGCCGCGGCCATTGTCGGTGACGGTAAACCGGTTGCCGGCCTCCAGCGTCACTTCGATGCGGGTGGCGAAGCCGGCGACGGCCTCGTCCATCGCATTGTCGAGCACTTCGGCGGCAAGATGGTGCAGCGCCCGCTCGTCGATGCCGCCGATATACATGCCCGGCCGCCGGCGGACCGGCTCCAGCCCTTCGAGCACCTCGATCGAATGGGCATCGTAATCGGCGGACGGGGCGGCGGTGGACGCGAACAGGTCTGACATGGCGAATCTATAGGCGGGCGCGAGTCCCGATGCCAAGGCCAAGTGCGGGCGCGGAAGGTCGCAAGGGAGGGGTTAGGCGGCGGCCCGCTCGTGGGTTGGGACCGCCGCCGCCGGCAGGACCAGAATCTGCCGGCGCCATCATGGCGGGGAAAATGTGCCCGTTCGACCCGCCAGGGAAATACCGCTAAAATACGGCAGCGCCTGCTCTCGCATAAATGGCGTGCGATCCCCATCTATGCGGAATTGGAACTCAGCTTCGGGTTTTCCCTTGCAGTCCCTGGTCCACATTGTCGACGATGACGCGCAGGTCCGTGCGGCGACGAGCTACCTGCTTTCGAGTCACGGTTACGCCACCGAAACTTATGCGAGCGGCGCCGAATTCCTCGCACGGGCGCCGCTGGACCATGGTTGTCTGCTGCTCGACCTTCGCATGCCGGACATGGACGCCCATCAGGTCCAGGAGGAACTGGTGCGGCGGAACGTACCGATCCCCGTCGTGGTGATGAGTGGCCATGACGAGCTCGGCGCCGCAGTCGAGGCGATGAAGCTCGGTGCCGTCGATTTCCTGCAGAAGCCGGCGTCGGAGGAGGAACTGCTCTCGGCGGTCCGGCGGGCTTTGGCCTTGTTCAGCGAAACCGCGGAGAAAAGGAGCGCGCAGCAGGCGGCGGCGGCGCGGCTGCTGGGCCTGTCGCCGCGCGAGCGCCAGATGCTGCAGGGACTGCTTGCCGGCCTTTCCAACAAGGAGATCGCGCGCCGCCTCGGCCTCAGCCCGCGCACGATCGAGATGCACCGCGCCAACATGATGGAAGAGCTCGGGACCGCCAGCCTGTCGGAGGCTCTGCGGGTGGCGATCGACGGCGGCCTGCCGCCGCTCGACGGGGAAGTAAAGCCCGCGGATCCGGCCCCGGCGGCGGCGCCGGATCTGGCGGTCGACGCGGCAGTGCGGTCCCGCCTGCGCCGTTACGAGGAGAAATTGCGGCTGGTGCTCGACGCCTCGCGCGACGGCGCCTGGGAATGGCGCGTGCCGCAGGACGAGCTGGTCCTCTCCAGCCGCCTGATCGATCGCCTCGGCTACAGCGCGGAAGCAGCGCCCCAATCCTATCGGGAGCTGGCGGCG
Organism: Alphaproteobacteria bacterium; assembly: GCA_028293025.1. Taxonomy (GTDB): domain Bacteria; phylum Pseudomonadota; class Alphaproteobacteria; order Sphingomonadales; family Sphingomonadaceae; genus Allosphingosinicella. The sequence continues at coordinate 8,268 of JAQGLF010000238.1, read as the reverse complement.
ATCGTCCATCCCGCCGATTGGGAGCATTTGAGCGACCGCCTCGCCGAACATCTCGACGGCGGCGGCAGCGAGACGCTGACGGTCGAGTTTCGCATTCGCGATCCGCGCGGCGGCTGGATCTGGATCTACGATTGCGGCAGCGTCGTCGAACGCGATCCGGTCACGGGTGCGCCGGTGCGGATGGTCGGCACCATCTCCGACATCACCGAGCAGAAGACGCAGGAGCGGCGGGCGCAGGACGCAGCCGAGCGGCTCGAGCTGGCGCAATGGGGCGGCGGCGCCGGGACCTGGGAGGTGGACTACACGACAGGGTCCGTCCGGATGTGTCCGCGCAGCAGGGCGATGTTCGGCGTGCCGCCCGAAGCACCGGAGGAATTGACGCTCGAGCAGGCGCGCGCGCTCACCCCCGCGCAAGACCTGCCCGCGGCGGCGGCGGCCGTCGCCGAGGCAGCCGAAACCGGCGGCACCTTCCGAACGGAGGTGCGCGTGGTCCATCCGGATGGGCGACGGCGCTGGATCCTCGGGCTCGGCAAGATGGTCATGGGCCGCGACGGACGGCCGGAACGGCTCGTTGGCCTCAACCAGGACATCACCGAGAGCAAGGAAGCGGCGCTGGAGTTGCAGCGGGTGCAGCAGCAATTGCTGTCCTTGTCGCAGGCAGGCGCGACGGGGGCGGTCGCCGCGACGCTCGCGCACGAACTCGCCCAGCCGCTGATGGCGATCAGCAACTTCGCGCGCGGCATCGCCCAGCGGCTTGCCGGCACGCCTCTGGTCGAGGACGAGAGGCTGTGCGCGGCGCTGGCCGGCACCGAAGCCAGCGCCCAACTGGCGGTGGACATCATCGGCCGGCTGCGCCGGAGCGCCGGCTATGCGAAACCGGAGCGGCGGCCTGCCAGCCTCTCCGAGCTCGTCCGCGATGCCTGCAGCCTCGCTCTGTCGGACGCGGATTCCTGCGGCATCCGCCACAAGGTCTCGCTCGATCCGGCGGCGGACCGCGTCGAGGTCGATCCCGTCCAGATCCAGCAGCTGCTCGTCAACCTCATCCGCAACGCGGCCGAGGCGGCGATGGAGGCGCCGCTGCCGGAGCGCCGGCTGCGGATCGCGACGCGGCGGCTCGGCCCTTCCGAAGTGGAGGTGGAGGTCGCCGATAGCGGCCCCGGCATCGCCGCCGAGCTGCGCCACCGCCTGTTCCAGCCCTTCGTCTCGTCCAAGAGCGAGGGGACGGGGATCGGCCTCGCCATCTGCCGCACCATCGTCGAAGCCCATGGCGGCCGCATCCGCGCCGCCGACGCGCCGGAGGGCGGCGCCGTCTTCTGTTTCACCCTGCGGGCCTGAGGCAGGCCTGCCTCGCCCGGAAGGTCATCGTCGCCCGTCGAACAGGCCTTGGTCGGCCATCCAGTCGGCCAGGCGGTCGGGCCAGTGGAGGATGGAGATGCGATTGGACTCGTCGAGGTTGAAAGCGTGGCCGGCGCCCGCATACATGTGGAGCTCGGCCGGGACGCCCGCCTTGCGGAGCTGTTCGTAGAGCGCGACGGCGGGCCCGGCGCAGCATTCGTCGAGCGAGCCGGCGACGAGGAAGGCGGGCGGCGCGCCGGTCACTGCTTTGGCGGGAATACCGAGCGGGCCGGGGAAGACCAGGATCTGGAAATCAGGCCGGGCGCTTATCCGATCGACGGGGTCGCCCGGCGGGTTGCGCGACGCCGCGCCCATGGGGTCGGGATTGTCGGCGATCAGCGAGACAAGTTCGCCGCCGGCCGAAAAGCCCATCACCCCCACCCGGCTGGCATCGACGCCGTAATCGGCGGCATGGGCGCGCACCCAGCGGACGGCGCGGCGGGCATCGCCGGCGGCAGTGCCTTCGATCGTGTAGGTCGAGCCGGGCTCGCGGGCGAGGCGGTATTTGAGGACGAAGGCGGTGACGCCGTAGCGGTTGAGGGCGAGCGCCGCCTTCACGCCCTCGCTCGTCCAGACCAGCATCTTGTGGGCGCCGCCGGGGATGACGACGATCGCCGCGCCGTTGCGGTGCTTCCGATCGGCGGCATAGACGGTGAGCGACGGATTGTGGACGTTGGCGACCCAATAATCCTTCGCCGTCTCCGGCTCGCCCCGCCGGCTTTCCGAGCCGGGCGCGCCGTTCGGCCAGAGCGGGAATGTCACCGGGTGGGGCTCGACATATTGCGCCGCGGCGGGCGCCGCGACAGCGAGGCAGAGCAAGCCAAGGAGGCGGAAGAAAAAGGTCATGCGCCTCCCTGTCATCGCGATGGATCGCGTGCGTGAGTTGGTGCGCCTTTGCGCGATTGTCCGCAATCGTGGAGATCGAGAATGACTTGAAAAGAGCTTTTCACGGCAAGGTCGCAAGCTGGCCGGCGGCGCGGCGCAGCGCGATCAGGCAGCGCGCCGAGACGAACGGCCGGTCTGTTCATAGGCGCGCCAGACGTCGCGTGCATCCGCGGGAAACTCCCATATGCACGCGCTCGACGTCCAGGAACCGTCCGCCGCCATGGTCGCCAGCAGGTGCTCGACACCGCCGCGCATCGCCGCCGCGTGAGCCTTGTGCCCGGCGAGCGCCGCGATGGCGAGCGCCGTCTCGTGCGGGTCGCCGTCCGCCCCCCAGGAGCCGTCGGAGTTCTGCGATCCGACGATGAACGAGAGCGCGCGCTTGATTGCGGCGGCGGATGCCCGGCTTCCGCGCAGCGCATCGAGGGCGAGGAGCGTCCCGAAGAGCGGGCTCGGGTAAAAATAGGATCGCCAGAAGCCCTGCTCGTCCTGCGCCTGTCGCAGCATATCGTCGTTGACGAGCCGTTCGAGGTGGGTGCCCTGCAGCGCGAGGAACACGTTCGCATTCACTTCGGGATGCGCGAGGAGATTGTTTCGGGACGAGGCCTTCGTCGTCAGCGACGCGTAGCGGCAGTCCCGCACCGGGCGCGGTGACAGCGGACGGTTTCAGGGGCGACGCGCGCGGCCCCGAAAGCGGCTTGTTCCCCGCGAGGCGAGGCGGGTAAGGCAGCCGCCGGGTCCATCCCGCGAAGGAACCGGATTGCTCGATCCCTGCAACATGCTCTGGATCGGGCCTGCGCTCGGCGCCGTCGAGCGCGCCTGCATGCGGTCGGTCCTGCGCCAAGGCCATGAGCTCTCGCTTTATTGCTACGCGCCGCCGGCGGGCGTGCCGAAGGGGATCGTGCTTCGCGACGCGGCGGAGCTGGTTCCTGAAGGGGAAATCATTCACCACCGCGGCGGCAGCGTGGCGCTGTTCGCGAATCTGTTCCGCTACGCGCTGCAGCGCGCGGGCCGCGGCATCTGGCTGGATTGCGACACCTATTTGCTGGCGCCGATCCGGCTGACCGACGAGCATCTGTTCGGCGAGGAAGCGCCGGGCCGGATCAACACCGCCGTCCTCCGGCTGCCGCCCGATTCGCCGATGCTGCCACCGCTCATTGCGCTGTTCGAAGAGAAAACGGTGCCGCCCTGGCTGCCCCCGGGGGCCAGGCTGGCCGCCGCGTGGCGGCTCGCCTGGACGGGCCGGTCGGGCCTTTCCCATATGCCCTGGGGCGTCGCCGGGCCGCTCGCCATGACCGCGATCGCGCGGCAATACGGCTTCTCGGAACGGGCGCAGCCGCCGGAGATTTTCTACCCCATGCCCTGGGAGAATGCCGGCTGGATCCGCGATCCGGAGCAATTGCTGCACGATGTGACGACGCCCCAAACGATCGGCGTCCATTTGTGGAACGAGCGCATCAAGGGCTTCAAGAACGCCCCAGCGCCTCCGGGAAGCTTCCTCGCCCGGCTGCAGATCGAGGGCGCGCAATAAGGCCTGTTCGCGGCGCAGTCTGTCGAATGCCGCTGGAAGGCCTGCTGACGCCGCCGGCGCCCGGCGCTAAGCGTCTCCCCGAAGGAGACCCGGGATGGACGATTGGAAGCTGCCTTGGGAGGGCGGGTGCCGGTGCGGCGCGGTCCGGATCCGGGTGACGGCGCCGCCCTTGCTCGCCAGCGCCTGCCATTGCACCGGTTGCCGGAAGATGACGGGGAGCGCCTTCTCCCTCGCTTTGTCGGTGCCGGCCGAGGGCTTCGAAATGATCCAGGGCGAGACCGTGACCGGCGGCCTGCGCGGGCCGGTCGCCCACCATCATCATTGCGACAACTGCAAGAGCTGGATCTTCACCCGGGTCGACGGGCTCGACTTCTTCGTCAACCTGCGCGCGACGATGCTCGACGACGATCGCTGGTTCGCCCCGTTCGTCGAATTCTTCACGGGTGAGAAGCTGCCTTGGGCGGCGACCGGGGCGGCGCACAGCTACGCAACCCAGCCGGGGATGGAGGAGTATCAGGCGCTGATCGCGGATTATCAGGCGCGCGGCGCGCGGCCCTGAGGCGGCCTTAGGTGCGCTGGGACGGGGTTTCCGTGCCGCCGCCGACGACGAGGATCTTCACCTCGTCACGCGCATATTTCTCCCCCGCGAGGTCGAAGGCCTGCGGCGCGAAGTGGCGGCCGCTGGTCCTCAGCTCGTGGAGGCCGGTGAGGTTGAAGGTGCGCAGGCGCAGCTCCTCGTCGCGCCGGCCGTCGCGCTCCAGCACCGCGGCGTCGACATGCGGCGCGCCGTTGCGGGTGAACAGGATCTGCGGCGCGAGCAGGACGGACTGGCCGTTATAGCGGGCGCGAAGGCTCACCTGGTTGCGGATGGCGCTGGAAATCAGGGCGAGCCGCGTTTCGGCCGGGTCGTCGTGGAGAGTACGGAGCTGGAGGCGGGGACGCGGAGGTTCTTGCTGCATTGCAGCGAAGCGCATCGCCTGTCGCGAAGGTTCCCGCAAGGGGGCGGGGCGGTGAAATCTTCACCCTGGGCGTAACGCTTCTCGCGACGGGGCCGGTTGGGCTATCAAGAGGCGAAGAAAGAGGGGTGCCGTCTGAGCCGCAAAGTCCAGATCGTGATTTGCGGCGGCGGTGCGGCGGGCCTCGAGCTGGCGCGGCGGCTGGGCGCGCGCTTCGGGCGCCGGCACCACGACATCATCCTCGTCGAGAAGAACCGCACGCATATCTGGAAGCCATTGCTCCACGAAGTGGCCGCCGGCTCGCTCGACGCCAATCTCGACGAGGTCGGCTATCGCAGCCACGGCTATCTCTGGGGCTATCGCTTCTTCCAGGGCGCGGTGGAAGGCGTCGACCGCGAGGCGCGCGAGGTGATCGTCGCGCCACTCCTCGACGAGGACGGCACCGAGCTCGTCGGCGCCCACCGCATCCGCTACGATTATCTGGTCCTCGCGGTCGGCGCCGTTACCAACGATTTCGGCATCCCGGGCGTGCGCGAGCATTGCCTGCTGCTCGACGACCGCGCCCAGGCCGACCGCTTCCGCGGCAAGCTGCTCAACCAGTGCCTGCGCGTCTCGCGGGCGATGACGGAGAACCCGGCGGCGGACGAGCACGTCTGCATCGCCGTCGTCGGCGGCGGCGCGACCGGGGTCGAGCTGGCGGCCGAGCTCTACAATTCCGCGGCGGCCCTGCGCCATTACGGGCTGGAAACATTCGACGAGAACCGGCTCAAGGTCACCCTGATCGAGGCGGGGCCGCGCATCCTGCCGGCCCTGCCGGAACGGCTCGCCGAGGCGGCGCAAGCCGAGCTGGAGGCGCTCGGCGTCCGCGTGCTGACGTCGGTGCGGGTAACCAGAATCGACCCCGACGCCATCGTGACCCGGAGCGGGGAGCGGATCCGGGCGGAACTGAAGCTTTGGGCCGCGGGAGTGAGGGGCGAAGACATATTGCACGGGATCGGCGGGCTCGAGACGAATCCAGGCTTCCAGATCGTCGTCCGGCCGACGCTGCAGACGACCCGGGACGAGCGCATCTTCGCGATCGGCGATTGCTGCAGCTTCCTGCCGCCCGGCGCCGAGCGGCCGGTGCCGCCCCGCGCTCAGGCCGCCCATCAGATGGCCTCGGCCGTCTATCGCAACCTGCTGCGGACGCTGAAGGGCAAGCCGCTCCGGCCCTTCGTCTATCGCGATCATGGCTCGCTGGTCTCGTTGAGCCGCTTCTCGACCGTCGGCAGCCTGATGGGCAACCTGATCGGCGGCCGGATGGCGATCGAGGGCCGCCTGGCCCGTTTCGTCTACAAGTCGCTCTACCGGATGCACCTACTCGCCATCCACGGCTGGCTGCGTGGCCTCGGCCTGATGCTGATCGGCCGCGTCAACACGATCGTCCGCCCGCGGCTGAAGCTGCACTGAGACCAGGTGTTCGCAGACGATGGCGGGGAGGCGGGCGGCGTTTCGGGGCGACCGTTCAGGGGCGGGCCGGCCGCCTCAGGACGAAGGGCTTGGCAGGGGAATATTGGCAGTTCCGGCGATGCGTGTCCCAGATGCAGACCGTGAGGTGTGCGTCGGGCCGGTTTCCGAAAACTTCCTCATACGGAATCTTGAGCCTGATCGTCGCCCGCATGCCGGCGTCGAAGCCGGTCATCTCCACCACCCCTTTCGACGGCAGCCCGCCGCATTCCGAGGAGGCATAAACGTCACTCGGATCCTGCGGGTAGGACGAAAATATGTATTGCGAGCAGAAGACGCCGTTGCGCGAATCCTGTCCAAAGGACCGATCCGGCGTTATTTGCACATGAGGGGCACCCGTTTCGGGACCCATCCCCCACCGCCCGTCCTGGTCGCCGTCTATCTCGACCGAGAAGGACCATCCTGCCGGCAGGTGGCCCGAAAATTCCACGCCTGTCGGCGTGAAGTCATAACGGATGGCGACCTCGCGGGAAGCATCGGCAACGATCACGTGATCGAACGGCGATGCGGCTTGGGGGAGATTTTCCGGCACTGCGGCCACAAGCGCGAGCGCAGCGCCGACGATGAGGCTCGGTCCTATGGCTTTTTCCCCTCTTCAGCCTTCGCCAACCACTCTTCCAACCACTTGATCGTATATTCCCCGCGCTGGAATTCGGGGTCCTCGATCAGCTTCTGGTGGAGGGGGATGGTGGTCTTGAGGCCGTCGACGACGAACTCCTCGAGCGCGCGCCGCAGCCGCATGATGCAGCGCTCACGCGTCGAGCCGAAGACGATCAGCTTGGCGATCATGGAATCGTAATAAGGCGGCACCTTGTAGCCGGCGTAGAGGCCGGAATCGACGCGCACGTGCATGCCGCCGGGGGCGACGTAATTCTTCACCAGGCCCGGCGAGGGGACGAAGGTCTGCGGGTCCTCGGCATTGATCCGGCACTCGATCGCATGGCCGCGGAAAGTGATCTGCTCCTGCTCGCAGGAGAGGCCCTCGCCGCAGGCGATGCGGATCTGCTCGCGCACCAGGTCGATGCCGGTGATGTACTCGGTCACTGGATGCTCGACCTGCAGCCGCGTATTCATCTCGATGAAGAAGAATTCGCCATTCTCGTAGAGAAACTCGATCGTGCCGGCGCCGCGATAGCCCATGTCGGCCATCGCCTTGGCGACGACGCCGCCCATATGGTCGCGCTGCTCGCGGGTGATGGCGGGGGAGGGGGCCTCCTCCAGCACCTTCTGGTGGCGGCGCTGAAGCGAGCAATCGCGCTCGCCGAGATGGACCGCCTTGCCCTCGCCGTCGCCGAAGATCTGGAACTCGATATGGCGCGGATCGCCGAGATACTTCTCGATATAGACGGTGTCGTCGCCGAACGCGTTCTTCGCCTCGCTGCGGGCCTGCGAGATCTGGCTTTCGAGCTCGCCCTCGGCGCGGACGATCTTCATGCCGCGGCCGCCGCCGCCCGAGGCCGCCTTGATCAGCAGCGGATAGCCGGTCTCCTTCGCGACCGCGCGCGCGTCCTCGACCCCCTCGACCGGTCCGTCCGAGCCGGGGACCAGGGGCAGGCCGAGCTTCGCGGCGGTGCGCTTCGCCTCGACCTTGTCGCCCATGATCCGGATATGCTCGGGTTTGGGGCCGATCCAGACGATGCCGTGCGACTCGACGATCTCGGCGAAGCGGGCATTTTCGGAGAGGAAGCCGTAGCCGGGGTGGATGGCGTCGGCATGGCTGATCTCGGCGGCCGAGATGATCGCCGGGATGTTGATATAGGATTCGGAGGCGGGCGGCGGGCCGATGCACACGCTTTCGTCCGCCATCCGCACATGCATCGCATCGGCATCGGCGGTGGAATGCACCGCGACCGATTTGATGCCCATTTCACGGCAGGCGCGGATGACGCGCAGGGCAATTTCGCCGCGATTGGCGATCAAAATCTTCTTAAACCTGCTTTCCTCGCTTACTGGATCAGGATCAGAACTTGGCCGAATTCGACCGGGTCGCCCTCGGAG
>JAQGLF010000225.1 GCA_028293025.1 Alphaproteobacteria bacterium | reverse complement strand
AAAGGTGGGGAGCTTCTGTTGCTCGGTGCTCCCCGTACCGCCGGTGTCCGCTTCTGTTGCCCGGTGCGGCCCGAACCGCGCTTTTGTCCTTGTAACCTAGTCCGTGAGGACCGTGTTACGCGGCAATTGCGAGCGCCTGATTATCGTTGGCACTTGTGTTTTGGACCGTCGCGGTGGTTCCATTCCGGGCAAAAACAGCGCCTTTCAGCACACGTCGATCCTAGTTCGGCCCCATCAAAGGTCCCGGCTTTCGCCGGGATATGTGGTGGAGCCGCCGGGTACCGCCCCCGGGTCCGCTGCACCTATTTCACGCCGCAGTTTATCGCCATAGCCGGGCAAGCCCGACAGCTCCCATATAGGCGTTCGGCGGTTAATTTAAAGCCGTTTGGGCTTCACCCGTTGCGGGCGCGCATCGAACGCCCTACCTTTTGCGGACCAACGGAGGGGTTTCAAATGAACCGCAATCGCCTGATGACCGCCATTCTGGTGCCCGTCGCGGCCGTCTCGCTCGCCGGCTGCGGGGTCAATTCGATCCCGACCGCCGAGGAAAATGCGAAGGCCAAATGGGCCGATGTCCAGGCCGCCTATCAGCGCCGCGCCAACCTCATCCCCAATCTGGTGTCGACGGTGAAGGGCGCGGCCGCGTCCGAGCAGAACATCCTCGTCGGCGTCACCCAGGCGCGCGCCAACGCGACCCGCGTCACCGTCACCGGCGACCAGTTGAGCGACCCCAATGCCCTCGCCCGCTTCGCCGACGCCCAGAACCGGGTGACCTTGTCGCTGCAGCGGCTGCAGGAGGCCTATCCGACGCTGCAGAGCCAAGGCAATTTCAAGACTTTGATGGACGAGCTCGAAGGCACCGAGAACCGGATCAACATCGCGATCCGCGACTATAACGGCGCCGTCCAGGGCTATAATACCCGGATCCGCACCTTCCCCGACGTGATCGGCGCCAAGGTCTTCTACGGCGCCAAGCCGATGGCGACATATCAGGCGACGACGCCCAATGCCGAGCAGGCGCCGACCGTCAGCTTCGACACGAACACCAGCCGCTGAGCAGGGGCGGCGGGGCTTTTCCGTGCCGGCACGCTTCGCCATCGCCGCGCTCGCGCTGCTGGCGGCGCCAGCCTGCAGCCGGACGCCCGCCGCTTCCACCGGACCGCAGCCTCATTTTCCGGCGCTGAGCGGCCGTGTCGTCGACCAGGCGGATCTGCTGACGCCGACGGAAGAGCAGGCGCTCAGCGCACAATCGGCCGCCGTCGAGCACGACACGCGAGCGCAATATGTCATCGTCACCATCCGCTCGCTGGAGGGCTGGCCGATCGCTGACTATGCCAACCGCCTCGGCCGGTTCTGGGGCATCGGTCGCAAGAATGTGAATGACGGCGTTGTCCTCCTGGTCGCGCCGGCGGAGCGCAAGGTCCGGATCGAGGTTGGCGACGGCCTTGCAAAGAGGGTCACCGATCCGTTCGCCGGGAAGGTGATTCGCGAGCGGATCATTCCCGCCTTCGAGAGCGGCCGCTTCGGCGGCGGCATTCGCGCCGCCAGCGACATGATCGCAAATCGTCTTCGCTCCCGGGCCAGCGATGCCGCCATCGCAAAAGAGGACCATATTTCCGTATGACGCCGCTCCGCGCCCTCATCCTGCTGTTGCTGCTGCTCGCGACGCCGGCAGCCGCGCAGAATTTCCCGAAGCTGAGCGGCCGCGTCGTCGACGCCGCCGACATGCTCACGCCCCAGGACGAGGAAGCGCTGACCCGGAAGCTCGCCGGGCTCGAGCAATCGACCAGCCGCCAGCTGGTCGTCGCCACCGTCCCCGACCTTCAGGGCTATCCGATCGAGGATTTCGGCTATCAGCTCGGCCGGACCTGGGGCATCGGTCAGAAAGGCGCGAATAACGGCGCCATCCTGCTGGTGTCCAAGAACGACCGCAAGGTCCGCATCGAGGCGGGCTACGGCCTGGAGCCGATCCTCACCGATGCCTTTTCCAGCCAGGTCATCCAGGACCGCATCGTCCCCGCCTTCAAGCAGAACGATTATGCCGGCGGGATCAATGCCGGCGTCGATGCCATCGTCGCGCAGCTCCAGGCGCCTCCCGAGCAGCAGGAGCAAAGCGTCCGGCAGGCGGTCGACCGGCAGAAGCATTCCCGCCGTCAGAGCGGCTCGTTCATCCCGCTCATCTTCTGGGGAATCATACTTCTCTTCGTCTTCATTCCCGCCATTCGGGGCGGACGGCGCGGCCGCCGTTTCGGCGGCCTCCCGGTGATGATCTGGGGGCCCGGCATGGGCAGCGGCTGGAGCGGCGGCTCGTCGGGCGGCGGCTGGGGCGGTTTCTCCGGCGGCGGCGGCGGAGGCGGCTTCTCGGGCGGCGGCGGCTCGTTCGGCGGCGGCGGAGCTTCGGGAGGATGGTGATGCTGCCGATCAGCGAAGCGGAACGGGAGCGGATCGCCGCCGCGGTGGCCAAGGCCGAGCGGGAGAGCGACGGCGAGATCGTCACCATCGTCGCGCCGCGCTCCGATGCCTATCACGATGTCGGGCTGCATTTCGCCGTGCTGGCGATGCTGCTGGTTCCCACCGCCGCGGCGCTCGTGCCGCAAAGCTGGATCGACTGGGGGACGAGCCTCGTCTTCGGCTGGAATGCGGCGCCGGGCTTCAGGCTGCTGATGCTGCTCCTGCTCGGCAAGATGATCCTGGTCTTCCTCATCGTCCGCTACGCGCTCGCCTGGATGCCGCTGCGCATGGCGCTGACCCCGAAGGGGACCAAGCACCGGCGGGTGCGGCGCCGCGCCGTCGAGCTTTTCCAGGCGACCTGCGCGCAGCGGACCGCCGGCCGCACCGGCGTCCTCCTCTATCTGTCGCTGCTCGAGCGCCAGGCCGAGATCGTCGCCGACGAGGCGATCCACAGCAAGGTCGCGGCGGAGGTCTGGGGCGAGGCGATGGCGGTGCTCGTCGGCGAGATGAAGGCCGGCCGTCCCGGGGAGGGCATGGCGCAGGCGGTCGGGAAGATCGGTGAGGTGCTCGCCAAATGCCTGCCGCCGCGCGCGGATAACCCGAACGAGCTTCCCGACCGTTTGATCGAGATATGACCCTTCGACAGGCTCAGGGTGGCCCGGAATGAGCGACGATCGGCCCGAGACGGTCTGGGAAGGCAAGTACATCAAGGTCACGAAGCAGGGGACGTGGGAATATGTCTCCCGCACTCGCGACGTCACCGCGGCGGTGATCCTGGCGATCGACGACGGCGAGGTGATCCTGGTCGAGCAATATCGGGTTCCGCTCGGCGCCCGCTGCGTCGAGCTTCCCGCCGGCCTCGTCGGCGACGACCAGGCGGGCGAGGAGATCGAAGCGGCGGCGATCCGCGAGCTCGAGGAGGAGACCGGCTATCGCGCCGAGCGCATGGTCAGACTCGGCCGCTTCCACGCCTCGCCCGGAATGTCCTCGGAAGGCTTCACTTTGGTCCGCGCCGAAGGACTGACGAAGGTCGGAGAGGGCGGCGGCGTCCCCGGCGAGGATATCGAGGTCCACCGTATCCCGCTCGACCGCGTGCCGGCCTTCCTGAAAGCGAAGCGGGCCGAGGGCGCCTGCGCCGACGTCAAGCTGCTGCTGCTGCTGGCGGGACAGTTTCTCCGGTAGAAGGTCGATCCCGGATCAAGTCCGGGATGATGGGTCAAGTCACCGGAAGTTATCCGCGTAGGACTGGAGCTTCAGCTTCGGCTCCGTCGGAGGCACGAGGTGGCAGGCGATCTTGTATTTGTCGGCATAGGCCTGGGCGGCCTCCAGCGTCGGGAAGGCGATCGTCACCTGCGACTGGGTGTCGGCGCCGCCGGACCAGCCGGTGAGCGGATCGGGGCTGTGCGGCCGGCGGGATTCGAACTGCAGCACCCATTCGTCCGCGCGCGCCTTGCCCGACTGCATCGCGTTCCTGGACCGCTGGAAGATGCGCGCCGCCATCGTTTCTGCTCCTGTGTCTCTGCGCGCCTGCCCAAGCTCGCGGCTCAAATCAACTCCCCTTCGCTCGCGCGGCCGACTTCTTGGTGCGCAGCGTCGGGTCGGCGGCGGCGGGATCGTCCGGCCAGGGATGCTTCGGATAGCGGCCGCGCATCTCCTTCGCGACCGCCGCCCAGCTTCCCTTCCAGAAGCCGGGCAGGTCTCGCGTCGTCTGGATCGGGCGTCCCGCGGGCGAGGTCAGGCTGAGGACAAGCGGCACCCGGCCGCCGGCGACATGGGGGTGCTCGGAGAGGCCGAACAGGGCTTGAACCCGCGCCGTCACCGTCGGTCCCGCTTCGGCCTCATAGTCGATCGCATGGGCGCTGCCGGCGGGCGTGGCGAAGCTAGGCGGGGCAAGGCGGTCGACCGCCTTGCGTCCCTCCCAGCCGAGCAGGGCGTCGAGCGCTCCGGCAAGTGCGCCGGGCTCGACATGCTTCAGGCTCCTCCGGCCGGCAAGCACGGGCGGCAGCCATTGGTCGAGGCCGGTACGCAAAGCCTCGTCGGAAAGATCGGGCAGAGCAGGGTCGTGAAGCCTGGCGAAAGCGGCGCGCCTTCTCAGCGCGACGGCTGCTTCGCTCCACGGCAGCAAATCGAGGCCGTGGACACGGACGCCCTCCAGCAAGGCGGCTTCGATCTCTTCCGGCGCTGCGGCTTCATCCCGCCCTTCGGAGAGCGTGATCGCGCCGAGGCGACGGCCGCGGCGGGCGCGGACGGTGCCGCCGGCGGGGTCGAAGGCGAGCTGCCGGCCCTGCTCGATCCGGCCGGCGAAGAGGTCGAGCACCGCGGCTTCGTCGATCGCCGCGGCGGAGAGGATGCGGGCGCCCGCCGCCGACCCGCTGACTTCGGCGACGGCGAGCCAATCCGCCCGCGCCAATGGCGAATGCGGATCGAGCCGGAAGCCGCGCCCGCCGACGCTGATCCATTCCTCGCCCGACGCCGAGCGGCGGCGGGAGAGGCGGTCGGGGAAGGCGAGGGCGACGCAAGGGCCGAGCTCCTCTCCCCTCCCGCTTGCGGGAGGGGTTGGGGGTGGGGGAGTCGGGCGAGCAGCGCGGGGCTGTTCACCTCCCCCACCCCAACCCCTCCCCTGAAGGGGAGGGGAGAGGAGCTGCATCCACCGCCGACTCAGCCCTCTCGCCGCTTCAGCCCGCTTCCCCTTGTCGCCCCGCCAGCGCCGCAGCCGGAGCTCCAGATCGACATCGCTCCCCCCAAGCCCCCGCTCGGACAGCAAAACCGCGACCTCGGCCGCAATCGCGCTCCAGCCGCGCGCCGCGGCTTCGATCAGCATGTGGGCGA
>JAQGLF010000209.1 GCA_028293025.1 Alphaproteobacteria bacterium | reverse complement strand
CTCCTACCCACCGGCCAAAATGCGCTCCGTCACGCCGTTGCGGGAACCAGGTTTGGACCCCTATGCTTGGAGCGGTTCCATGAAAGCCAGAATTGCCATTTACGACATGGACCGGACGGTCACCCGGCTGCCGACCTACCTCCCCTTCCTCGTCCATGCGGCATGGCGGCTGGCGCCGTGGCGGCTGCTGCTGCTGCCGGCCGCCTTGGTCTCGATGCTGGCCTATGCGCTCAAGCTGGTCGACCGCGGGCGGTTGAAGGAGATCAACTACCGGCTGCTGGTCGGCGCCGGCGTCGCGCCGGAGCGGCTGGAGCCGGTGGTCGAGAGCTTCGCAGCGCGGCAGGTGGCGAACAATATCCTCCCCGGCGCCCGCGCCGCCATCGCCGCCGACAAGGCCGCCGGCCGCCGGCTGGTCCTCGCCACCGCCTCCTACCGCCTCTATGCGGCGGCGATCGCCCGGCGGCTCGGCTTCGACGACGTCATCGCCACCGACACGGAGCGCGATCGCGGCGGCCGGGTGACGGCGCGGATCGACGGCCGCAATTGCTACGGCCCCGCCAAGCGCGACATGATCGAGGCCTGGCTGCAGCGCGAGGGGCTGGCGCGCGAGGCGGTCCATATCCGCTTCTATTCCGACCACGTCTCCGACGCCCCCAGCCACCGCCTCGCCGACGAACCCGTTGCCGCCAACGCCCATCGCCGCCTGGCGCGGCTGGCCAAGGCCGAGGGCTGGGAAGTGCTGGACTGGCGGGATCGGCGGTGAGGCGGCAAAGCCGCTATTGGTTCACGCGAAGGCGCGAAGTTCCCGGCCGCAACGAAGCCGGGACATCCCCGCTTGCCAGGCCTTGCCAGCGGCTTCGCCGCGATTCTTCCCGTCATTCCCGCGAAAGCATCTAGCCCCGTTTCCGAAACCCCGCCTGCGCAGGAATGACGGAAACATGGGTGTAGTGCTCCCTTCGCGCCTTCGCGTGAACCAAAGCTGCCGTTGCGGAAGGCACCGAGGCCCCGTCAGCGGGGGGCTTGCCACCCCCCGCCACCGGCTTACACCGCCGCCAAAGCCTGGTCGAAATCGGCGATGAGGTCGTCGGGGTCCTCGACGCCGATCGAGATGCGGACGAGGTTGTCGGTGATGCCGAGTGCCTGCTTGCGTTCGTCGGGGACGGAGAGGTGGGTCATCGCGGCGGGCGCGCTGGCGAGTGTCTCGGTGCCGCCGAGGCTGACCGCGAGATGGGCGATGCGCAGCGCGTCGAGGAAGGCGAAGGCCTCCTTCTCGCCGCCTTTCAGATAGAGCGAGAAGGTCGAGCCGGCGCCGGTGCAGTGGCGGCGGTAGATGTCGGCTTGGCGGGCGTCGGCGCCGCCCTCGAGGAAGCCGAGATAGCCGACGCTCTCGACCTTCGCATGATGGCGGAGGAATTCGCAGACCGTGGCGGCATTCTCGCCCGCCCGCGACATGCGCAGCTCCAGCGTCTCGAGGCTCCTGAGCAGCATCCAGGCGGTGTTCGGGTCGGTGATCGTGCCGATCGTGTTGCGCATCATCCGGATCGGATCGACCAGAGCCTTGGCACCGACGACGCCGCCGGCGACGAGGTCGGAATGGCCGCCCGCATATTTGGTCAGCGAATAGATGGAGAGGTCGGCGCCGTGCTCGAGCGGCTTCGACCAGAGCGGGCCGAGGAAGGTGTTGTCGATCGCGATCGGCGGGCGCTGCTCGCCGAACAGGGCGTCGCGGGCGGCGGCGACCGCCTCGACGTCGACCAGAGCGTTGGTCGGGTTGGCCGGGCTTTCGAGATAGATGAGCGGGACGCGGCCCATCCCTTTGGCGCGGGCCAGCACCGCCTCGATCTCGCTGCGCTCGGCGCCGGCCGGGAAGTCGAGCCACTGGACGCCGAAGCGGCCGAGGATGCGCGCGATCAAAGTCTCGGTCGCGGCGTAGAGCGGCCCGGAATGGACGATGACGTCGCCGGGCTGGACGAAGGTCAGCAGCAGGGTGGCGATCGCCGACATGCCCGAGGAGAAGGTCAGAGCTTCCTCGGCATCCTCCCAGATCGACAGGCGGTCCTCGAGGATCTCCTGGGTCGGCCCGTTGAAGCGCGAATAGACCAGGCCCTCGGAGCCGCCCGGGCGCTTGCCGGTGACGCCCTCGAAATGGCGCTTGCCGGCGGCGGCATTCTCGAAAACGAAGGTCGAGGTGAGGAAGATGGGCGGCTTCAGCGAGCCTTCGGACAAAGCCGGATCGTAGCCATGGCCCATCATCAGCGTCGAGGGCTTCAGCCGGCGGCCGCCGACCTCGAGCACGTCTTTCTTCGGGCGCCGCCTCGGCGTGGCGCCGCTGAGATCGGATTCGTCTTCCTGCATGTCATGTCTCCTTCGCGAGCGTCGCGATTTTGCGTGGAGACCGAGCCTGCTGCGCGGAGACAGGCTCACCGGCCGCCCGTTCGAGCGGCCCGGAGGGGTGAGGTCCGTTGCCCGCGGGCTCCCTAGCCGATTGGGCGGATGAAACGCTAGCCTCTGTCCTGCCCAGATTGAATATTCCCGCTCATCCTGAGTAGCCGGTGAGCTTGTCGAACCGGCATATCGAAGGACGCACAGCTTCAGAACGTCCTTCGATACGTGCCTTCGCCGAGCTCAGTCCCTACTCAGGATGAGCGGTTTGCGGGGGCACTTACGACAGCGCGATCAGCGAAACCTGCCGGCCGTAATCGGGCTCGGCCCGGTGGGTCGCGCGGCGGAAGCTGAAGAAACGGTCCGCCCGGGAATAGGTATCTTCGCCCAGCGCCTCGATCCGGCCGAGCCCGGCGGCGGCGAGGCGGGACACGACATAGGCTTCGAGGTCGAACTGATGACGGCCCTCGCGCCCGCCCGCGGCGAAGAAGCGCTCATTGGCGGGATCGGCCTCGGCGAAGCGGCGCAGGAAGGCTTCGTCCACCTCATAGGATTTGCGGGCGATGCAGGGACCGACCGCGGCGGCGATGCGGCTGCGGTCGGCGCCGAGACGCTCCATCGCCGCGACGACGCTCTCGACGACGCCGCCGAGCGCGCCTTTCCAGCCGGCATGGGCGGCGCCGATCACGCCGGCCTGCGCATCGGCGAGCAGGATCGGCGCGCAATCGGCGGTGAGGATGCCGAGCGCCAGGCCCGGCCGGTCGGCGACCATCGCGTCGGCGCGCGGGCGGGCGTCGTCCGGCCACGGCGCATCGGCAATGACGACGTCGGGGGAATGGATCTGGTGGACCGTCACCAGCCGCGCGCCCGGCGTCGCGGCGTCGAGCGCGCGGCGGCGATTCTCCGCGATCGCCTCGCGGTCGTCGCCCGAGCCCAAACCGACGTTGAGGCCGGCGCAGACTCCTTCGGAGACGCCGCCGCATCGGCCGAGGAAGCCGTGGGCGACGCCGTCGAGCGCGTGGGCGCGAAGGATCTCGACGCTCATTCCCGCTCCTTCAGCTCCAGCCGCCAGATCTCGTCCTCATCCGCCTGCGCGCCGACCATGAACGCATAAGGCGCGACGAAGGCGAAGCCGTAGCCCGCATAGAAGCGGCGGGCGCGGTGATTTCGGGTCCAGACGGAGAGGTAAAGCGCGTCGGCGTCGCGGCGGCGCGCCTCGCCCAGCACCCAGTCCATCAGCGCCTGCGCGACGCCGCGGCCGTGCCAGGACTTGAGCAGGTAAAGCTGCCGCAGCTCGAGCGCCTCGCCGCGCGGTTCGACGGGCAGGCCGAGGGGGCCGAGCTTGGCGAAGCCGATCGCCTCCCCGTCCGCTTCCGCCAGCCGAATTTGGTAAGCCGGATTTTCGAGCTCGCCGCGCCAGCCCTCCTCGCCCATCGTGGCGAGAAAGGAGGCGAGATCCTCCGGCCGGTAGAGGTGGCCGAAGGTCTCGACGAAGGCGGTGCGGAAGAGGCCGGCGAGGGGCAGAGCATCGGCCGCCGTCGCGTCGCGATAGGCGATCATGCGAAGCCCGCCGGATCCGGCCAGCCGGGCGCAACCAGCGCCATGACCTTGAACAGGCTGCCCATCTGCTCCGGCGCGACGAGACGATCGCGCGCCGCTTCGACCTCGGCCGCCCGCTCGGGTGCAGCACGGGCGAGCGCGGCGGCGCGGGCGTCGATGCCCAAGGCGGTCAGCCAGGCGCCCTGGCCGACCGGCCCCAGCACCCGCATCCCCGCCTCGGCGGCGGCGGTGCCGAGCGCTTCGAAATCGACATGGACGGTGAGATCCCTCTCGCCCGGCTCGGCCCACGGATCGGCATAA
Organism: Alphaproteobacteria bacterium; assembly: GCA_028293025.1. Lineage (GTDB taxonomy): Bacteria > Pseudomonadota > Alphaproteobacteria > Sphingomonadales > Sphingomonadaceae > Allosphingosinicella. The sequence continues at coordinate 14,294 of JAQGLF010000209.1, read as the reverse complement.
GCATGGCCGCTGACCGCCTGCAGCGTCTCGCCCGCCGATGTTCGGGCATGGCCGTAATCGACGATCAAGGCGATGCCGCCGTTTTGTACCAGGCGATCGGCGAGCTGGCGGACCACGGCGAGCGAGACGGGCGAGGTTTCGAGGATCGTTCCCGGCGGCGCGGCGCGGATGTGCGCCGGGATCGCAGCGTCGGGGACCGGCGGGCCCGCGGTGGGGAGGAAGGCCCCCTCCTCCGCCCGCACCAGCCGCTCGCGCCAGCCGCGCTCGGTCGCCAGCAGCTGGCGGGCGGGCAGCGCATCGAAAAATTCGTTGGCGACGACGAGCAGCGGCGCGTTCGCCGGCATCACCGCGGGATTGTCGTGCCAGTGCGCCTGCGGCACGCGCTCCGCCTGCACGCCGCGGAGAATCGGGCTGATTTCGACGAAATGCACCTCGGGTTCGAGCTCCGCGCGCGCCATTGCCCGCAAGGCATCGGCGGCGAGCGTGCCGCGGCCGGGACCGAGCTCGACATAAAGCGTGTCTTCGGGCCGGCCGGCGCGCTGCCAAACGTCAGCGAGACAGAGACCGATCAGCTCGCCGAACATCTGGCTGATCTCCGGCGCGGTGGTGAAGTCGCCGGCGGCACCGAGCGGATCGCGGTCCGCATAATAATGAGCGTTGGCGACCGTCATGTAATTGGCGACGGACATCGGCCCGCCGCTCTCGATCAGGCGGGCGAGCCATTCGCCGGGCGGCCGCGGCTCAGGCGACACTCTCCGTCCCGGCGACCGGCTCGACCCGCATCCGGCGCTTCTTCGCCGTCACGATCAGATAGAGGCCGCCGAAGATCATCGGCAGCGACAGCCACTGGCCCATGTGGAGATGCGTCATCTCGGCGAAATGCTGGAGCTGCTCGTCCGCCTCGCGGAAATATTCGACGAAGAAGCGGCAGAGGCCGTAGCCGAGCAGGAAGGCACCGACCAATTTGCCCGGCTCGTAGCGCGCCTTCGTCTTCCAGAAGAGGACCCAGAGGACCAGGAAGAGGAGGATGCCTTCGAGCCCGGCCTCGTAGAGCTGGCTGGGGTGGCGGGCGGCGTCGCCGCCGGTCGGAAAGACCACCGCCCAGGGCACGTCCGTCGCCTTTCCCCATAATTCGCCGTTCACGAAATTGGCGAGGCGGCCGAAGAACAGGCCGAAGGGCACGCAGCAGGCGACGTAATCGTGGATTCTGAGCCAATCGAGGCCGTTCTTCCGGGCGAGATAAACAATGCCGAGGCTGGTGCCGATGACGCCGCCGTGGAAGGACATGCCGCCATCCCACAATTTCAGCACCTCGAGCGGCTGGTGGAGATAGAAATCCGGCCGGTAGAAGAGGACATAGCCGAGCCGGCCGCCAAGGATGATGCCGAGCGTCGCGTAGAAGACGAGGTCGTCGGCATGGCGCCGCGCCATCGGCGCGCCCGGCTTCGACACCAGCTTCAGCAGATACCACCAGCCGAGCAGGATGCCCGCGAGATAGGCGATCGAATACCAGCGGATGGTGACGAACCGCCAGTGCAGGAGGATCGGATCGAGGTGAAGATCGGTCCAGCGGATGGCGTCCGCGGACGCAAGGATCGAAGATGCGATGCTCATATCAATCAAGAACTTCCCCCTGCGGCGCGTTGCCTTATTAGGGTGGGGGAGAAGAAACGGAAAGGGCGAGAGGATGTCGAGCGCGCTCGACCGCGAATATGATGCGCAACTGGCGAAGGTGACGGGGCCGGGCGGCGCCGTGCAGCTCGGCCGGGACGCGCAGGGCCGGGTCATCGTCACCAACTTTCCGGCGACGCTTCCGGCGATGTTCGATGTCTTCTGCATGCTGAACGGCGCCGCCGAGGCCGTGGTCGCCGACGGCGAGCGGCTGACCTTCGCCGCGCTCGACGCCCGGGCGACCGAGGTGGCGAAGGCGCTGGCCGGCGGCTTCGGCATCGGCAAGGGCGACCGCGTCGCCATCGCGATGCGCAACTGCCCGGCCTGGATCGTCGCTTATATGGCGGTGCTGAAGGCGGGCGGGATCGCCACCCTGGTCAACGGCTGGTGGCAGGCGGACGAATTGCGCCACGGCCTGCGGCTGACCGATCCCAAATTGGTCATCGCCGACGCGCCGCGGGCGAAGAGGCTCGCCGAGACCGGCCTCGCCATCGATCATGTCGCGCTGCCGGTCGAGAAAAGGATCGACGCGGCGCTCGCCCCCCTCCTCGCCCGCGGCGGCGCGGCGGCGGCGCTGCCCGACATCCAGCCCGAGGACGACGCCACCATCCTCTTCACCTCGGGCTCGACCGGCCTCGCCAAGGGCGCGCTCTCCACTCATCGTGCAGTGACGACCGGGCTCTACGCTTATGCGATCAGCCTGCTCGTCCTCGTCGGCATCATGGAAAAAGAGGGCCGCGCCCCGACCAATGCGCCGAAGACCCTGGTCAACGTGCCGCTCTTCCACGTCACCGGCGAAGTGCCGGTGCTGCTCAACAGCTTCGTCATCGGCCGGACGATGGTGCTGATGGCGAAATGGGATCCGGGCGAGGCGCTGCGCCTGATCCAGGACGAGAAGATCACCTATTTCGTCGGCGTGCCGACGATGAGCCTCGAGCTGATGCAGCATCCGGACCGCGACAGCTACGATCTCTCCTCCCTGACCGACATCGCGGCGGGCGGCGCGGCGCGGCCGGTCGCCCATGTGAAGCGCCTGCAGGACAGCTTCCCCGCCGCGCGGCCGGCGCTCGGCTACGGCCTCACCGAGACCAATGCCGCCGGCTGCGGCAATTTCTGGCAGAATTATGCGGACAAGCCCGCCTCGACCGGCCGGCCGCACCGGCCGATCGTCGAGATCGCGATCCTCGGCGAAGGCGACCGGCATTTGCCGCCGGGCGAGACCGGCGAGATCGGCATCCGCTCCGCGTCCAACTTCCGCTGCTATTGGAACGACCCGGAGGCCAGCGCCGCCGCCTTTTCCGCCGACAATTTCCTGAAGACCGGCGATGTCGGCTATCTCGACGGCGACGATTATCTGTTCATCGTCGACCGCAAGAAGGACATCATCATCCGCGGCGGCGAGAATATCAGCTGCCAGGAGGTCGAGGCGGCGATCTATTCCCACCCGGCGGTCTCCGAAGCTTCGGTGTTCGGCGTGCCGGACGAAAGGCTCGGGGAAGTGCCGGCGGCGGTGATCTACAGCGAGGACGACCGCGCGCTCGACGGCGAGGGGCTGCGCGCCTTCCTCGCCGGCCGCGTCGCCCAGTACAAGATCCCGGCCCATATCTGGGTCCATCACACGCCTTTGCCCAAGCTCGGCACCGGCAAGATCGACAAGAAATTGCTGCGGGAGCGCTACCGCGAGGAGCTGGCGAAGGCCGCGTGAACGCGCCGCCCGGCCATCCCCCGATCCCCGTGCCCAAGATCGGCGTGCTGCTGATCAACCTCGGCACGCCCAATGCGCCGGAGCCCGGCTCGGTGCGGCTCTATCTCCGGGAATTCCTGTCCGATCCGCGCGTGATCGAAATCCCCCAACTCGTCTGGCAGCCGATCCTCAGGGGCCTGATCCTGCGTACCCGGCCGAGGAAATCCGCCCATGCCTATCGCCAGGTGTGGACCGAGGAAGGATCGCCGCTCGCCGCGATCACCGCGCGGCAGGCCAGGGCGCTGGCCGGGGCGTTCGGCGAGAGCGTAATCGTCGATCATGCGATGCGCTACGGCGAGCCGGCCATCGCCGGACGGATCGATGCGCTGAAGGCGGCGGGCTGCGAGCGCATCCTGATCGCGCCGCTCTATCCGCAATATTGCGCGGCAACGACGGCGACCGCGAACGACGAGGCCTTCCGCCATTTGCGGCACCTGCGCTGGCAGCCGGCGGTGCGGACGCTGCCGCCTTATCATGACGACCCGGCCTATATCGCGGCGCTGAAGGCGCGGCTGGACGAGGGGTTGGCCGGCCTGGACTTCGCGCCGCAGGCGATTCTCGCCAGCTTCCACGGCATGCCCGAGCGCACACTCCACCTCGGCGATCCCTATCATTGCCATTGCCGGAAGACCGCGCGGCTGCTCGAAGACGCCAGCGGCCGCGCGCTCACAATTACCTTCCAGTCCCGCTTCGGCCGCGCCAAATGGCTAGAGCCGGCGACCGACGCGACGCTGGCCGCTCTGCCCGGCCGCGGCGTCACTCGCGTCGCGATCCTGGCGCCGGGATTCGCCGCCGATTGCCTGGAGACGCTGGAGGAGCTGGCGATCCGCGGGCGCGGCACCTTCCTCGCCGCCGGCGGCACGGATTTCGCCTGTCTCCCCTGCCTCAACGACAGCCCCGCAGGGATCGAAATGCTGCGCAGCATAATCGGCCGCGAGCTTGAAGGTTGGGTTGCCCCGTCCTAAGCGGCGCGAAAGAAAAAACAGGAGAGGATGAGCCATGGCACGTGTTGCAGTCGTCACGGGCGGGACTCGCGGCATCGGCGAAGCGATCAGCGTCGCGCTGCGCGATGCCGGTCTGAATGTCGCCGCCAATTATGCCGGCAATGAGGAGAAAGCCCGCGCCTTCACCGAGCGCACCGGCATCAGATCCTATCAATGGGACGTCAGCGATTTCGACGCCTGCGTCGCGGGCTGCGCCCGGGTCGCGCAGGAGCTCGGGCCGATCGACGTGCTGGTCAACAATGCCGGCATCACCCGCGACGCGACGATGAAGCGAATGACGCGGCAGATGTGGGACGAGGTGCTCGACGTCAATCTCGGCGGCTGCTTCAACATGGCCCAGGCGGTGTTCCAGGGAATGCAGGACCGCAAGTTCGGCCGTATCGTCAATATCGGCTCGATCAACGGCCAGGCCGGCCAATACGGCCAGGTCAATTATGCCGCAGCCAAATCCGGCATCCACGGCTTCACCAAGGCGCTGGCGCAGGAAGGCGCGCGTGGCGGCGTCACCGTCAACGCCATCGCGCCCGGCTATATCGATACCGAGATGGTGGCGGCGGTGCCGGAGGAGGTGCTCGCCAAGATCGTCGCGCGGATCCCGGTCGGGCGGCTCGGCCGCGCCGACGAGATCGCCCGCGGCGTCCTCTTCCTCTGCTCCGACGACGGCGGCTTCATCACCGGCTCGACGCTGAGCATCAACGGCGGGCAGCACATGTATTGAGGAGGGCCCGGACTTCACCGTCATTGCGAGCGAAGCGCGGCAATCCAGCTCTACGGACGCCGCGGGGCTGGATTGCCGCGTCGCTGCGCTCCTCGCAATGACGAAGAATGGGCCTGTAAAGAGGTCGATGATGATCGCGGGCCACGCGACCTCGATCAGTCTCGAGCCGGTCTTCTGGGACGCGCTGCGGGAGGCGGCGGAGGCGGAGGCGCTGCCGCTGAACGCCCTCGTCGCCCGGATCGACGCGGCGCGGGTCGAAGCGGCCGACCCGGCCAATCTCGCCAGCGCGATCCGCGTCTGGCTGTTCGAACGGGCCCGGCTCTAGCCTTTTCGTTGCCGCGTTTGCCGGGCCGGCAAACGCACTATGCCGACCCTGTTCCCCGGCGAAAGCCGGGGTCCAGCTTCTCTTCCGGGCCCCGGCCTTCGCCGGGGAGCATGCTTTCGGCGCGATGATCGGCCGAGCCACCAGGGCTTTCCCAGCATGGCGGGCGGAGCTAGCGTGCATCCATGACCAGGCCCGTCCTCTTCGACTATGTCCGCTCCACCGCGAGCTATCGCGTCCGCATCGCGCTGAATCTCAAGGGCGTCGACCATGAGCGGGTGCAGGTGAACCTGCTGGAAGGCGCGCAGAAGACCGAGGACTATCGGGCGCGCAACCCGCAGGGGCTGGTGCCGATGCTGGAGATCGACGGCCACCGGATCGGCCAGAGTCTCGCCATCATAGACTATCTGGATGCGACCCGGCCGGAGCCGCCGCTGGTCCCCGCCGACCCGGCCGCGCGGGCGCGGGTGCTGGCGATGGCGCTCGGCATCGTCTGCGACATCCATCCGCTCAACAATCTGCGCGTGCTCAAATATCTGAGCGGCCCGCTCGGCCAGCCGGAAGAGGCGCGCAACCAATGGTACGCGCATTGGGTGGCGGAAGGATTCGCGGCGCTGGAGACGATGGCGCGGGACGGCGCCGGCCGCTTCCTGCACGGCGATGTGCCGACGCTCGCCGACATCTGCCTGGTCCCGCAAATGTTCAACGCCCGCCGCTTCGGGGTTCCGGTCGACGCCTGGCCGACCCTGGTGCGCATCGATGCGGAGGCGAGCGCCCTTCCGGCCTTCGCCGCCGCCCATCCGGACGCTATAGGGGCCTGAGCAGAGGGAGCGCGCCATGGGCCGAGTCGAAGCGATCAATGCGAACATGGCCGAGATGGCGCCGCTCCAGTCGGTCGACATCCCCTCGCTGAAGGGGAAGGTGAGCGAGGCGGAGTGGAAGATCCGCGTCGATCTCGCCGCCGCCTACCGGCTGATCGCGCATTACGGCTGGGACGACCTCATCTTCACCCATCTCTCCGCGCGCATCCCCGGGCCGGAGCATCATTTCCTGCTCAACCCCTACAATCTCATGTTCGAGGAAGTGACGGCGTCGAGCCTGGTCAAGGTCGACACGAACGGCGTGCCGGTCGAGCCGTCGCCGTTCATCACCAATCCGGCGGGCTTCACCATCCACTCGGCGATCCATATGGCGCGCGACGACGCCCATGCGGTGATCCACCTCCACACGCCGCACGGCCAGGCGGTCTCGGCCCATTCGGAAGGGCTGCTGCCGCTCACCCAGACGGCGATGCTGATCCGCGGCGAAATCGCCTATCACGATTATGAAGGGGTTGCGGTCGACCTCGACGAGCGCGCGCGGATCGTCGCCGATCTCGGCGACAAGGGCGCGATGCTGCTCCGCAACCACGGCACCCTCGCCGTCGGCGAAACCGTCGGCGAGGCGTTCGTGAAGATCTATTTCCTCGAGCGCGCCTGCCAGGCGCAGATCCTCGCTCTGTCGGCGGGCGAGGCCAATCTCAACAACCCGCCCCAGGGTTCGCCCGAAGTGACGGCCGCGCAGGGCAAAATCGGGCTGAAGATGGCCGCCGGCGCGCTCGCCTGGCCGGCCTTGCTGCGCAAGGCCTATCGGCTCGACCCGGGCTTCGCCTCCTAGGCGAAGCGGCGGCCTTTTCGTCAAAGTCCAGGTCGCCGGGCGGCCGGGCGTGGGATTACAAAACTGCGCGTCTAATTGATCTGCCCCTGAATCGGGATCATACTTCTCCGCTGGGGCAGGGAAGGCCGACGCCTTTCCTGAAGAAAAGGGGGCGGCACATGGATCTCGATTATGCAGTCATCGGCGGCGGCATCGCCGGCGCCTACACCGCCTGGCGGCTTCAGGGGGAAAAAGGCGCCGACAGCAGCATCGGCCTGTTCGAATATAGCGACCGGATCGGCGGCCGCCTCTATTCGGTGACCATCCCGGGGGTGCCGAGCATCAAGGCCGAGCTCGGCGGCATGCGCTACATCCCGACCCAGCATTTCATGATCGCCGGCCTCGTCGACCATTTGAAGCTCAAGACCCGCGACTTCCCGATGGGCGCGCCGGATCCGGTCGGGGCGAATTGCAATCTCTTCTACCTGCGCGGCAAGCATCTGCGGCTGCACGAGCTCGCCGATCCGGACAAGGTCCCCTACAATCTCGCCTGGTCGGAGCGCGGCCTCGGCCCGACCAACCTCCAGGTCCAGGTGATGAACAACCTCTATCCGGGCTTCGCCGACCTCAGCCTGTGCGACCAGATGCGGGTCAACGTCTTCGGCCGGCCGATGTACCAATACGGCTTCTGGGACCTCATGTACCGGGCGCTCTCGAACGAGGGCTATCAGTTCATGAAGGATGCGGGCGGCTATGACGCGAACGTCGCCAACGCCAATGCGGCGACCCAGCTTCCCGCCACCGAATATGGCGACGAGACCAAATATCTGACGCTCTGCGACGGCTACCAGCAGCTGCCGATCACGCTTGCCGAGAAATTCAACGCCATGGCGGGCAAGACCGATGCGGGCGGCCGCATCTTCATGAACCACCGTTTGAAGGAGATTCGCGGCGGCTCGGGCGACTATCGCTACCAATTGGTGTTCGAGCGCACGACGACGCACGAGGCGAAGACCCTGCTCACCGCCGGCGCCGAGGAGATCATCGTCAATGCGAAGACGCTCGTCCTCGCTTTGCCGCGCCGCTCGATCGAGCTGATCAAGAGCAACTATTTCGACGGCAAGGATTTCCAGGACGATCTCGGCTCGGTGCTGATCCAGAGCGCCTTCAAATTGTTCATGGCCTATGAGCAGCCCTGGTGGCGCAGCCTCGGCCTCGTCGCCGGCCGCTCGGTCACCGATCTGCCGGTCCGCCAGATCTTCTATTTCGGTACTGAGGGCGAGCAGGAGGACGGCAATCCGTTCATGAACTCGCTGCTGATGGCGAGCTATAACGACATCTCGACCGTGCCCTTCTGGAAGGGCCTCGAGACCGGGCCGCTCTACGAGGGCTACACGCCGCAATGCATCGAGCCGGACGCGCCGCGGCCGCCGATCCCGCTAACGCCCTATTGCGCGAGGCAACAGATGGTGGAGGTCGCGAACGACCAGATCGCCACCGTCCACGCCCTGCCGCAGATCCCGATGCCCTATTCGGCCGTCTACCATACGTGGAACGAGGATCCCTATGGCGGCGGCTGGCACGAATGGAAGGCCGGCAAGAGGCTCGACCAGATCATGTGGCGGATGCTGAAGCCGCTTGCCGGCGAGGACATCCACATCGTCGGCGAAGCCTATTCGCTTGCGCAGGGCTGGGCCGAAGGCTCGCTCGACACCGCCGAGCAGATGCTCCAGACCCATCTCGGCCTCGCCAAGCCGCGCTGGGTCCCGCCCGGCGCCTATCCCCTCATCCCCTGCGACCCCGCCGGCTGCGGCGACATGAGCGGCTGCATCGAGAGCTGGAACACAAAGGACGTGCTGAACAAGGCGACGCCCGATTGCCTCGTCCCGTTCCAGGAGAGCTGAGATGGACGCGCCTTCCTACACGGTCGCGCAATATCTGGCCGACCGGCTGGTCGAATGCGGCCTCAGGCATTTGTTCGCCGTCCCCGGCGACTATGCCTCGGCCTTCCTGAAGGCGGTCGATGCGACGGACGGCATCGCGCGGGTACCGAACATCAACGAGCTCGGCAGCGGCTATGCGGCGGACGGCTATGCGCGCTTCACCGGGATCGGCGCCGCCTGCGTCCAATATGGCGTCGGCACCTTTTCGGCGCTGAACTGCGCGGCGGGCTCCTGGGTCGAGCGGGTGCCGGTCGCGATCATCTCCGCCAGCCCTTCCACTGCCGACCGCGCCCTCGAAAATGAGGAAGCGGTGCTCTTCCACCATTCGACCGGCGATCTCGACGCCGATCGCGACATCTATGCCGAGATCACCGTTGCGTCGGAGATCGTCGAGGATGCCGAGCTCGCGCCCGCGCAGATCGACGGCGCGATCACGGCGATGCTGACCCACCGCCGGCCGATCTATATCGAAGTGCTGCAGGACATCTGGATCGCGGCCTGCGCGCGGCCGCAGGGCCGGCTCGAAGCCTTGCCGCTGACCAGCGATCCGGACGCGCTCGCCGCCTTGCTCGATGCCGCCTGGGCGCGGATCGCGGCGGCTAAGCGGCCCCTGCTCTGGGCCGGGGTCGAGATCCAGCGCTTCGGCCTGCAGGACCGGCTCCAGGCCCTGGTCGACGCCAGCGGCCTCTCCTTCACCACCACCAGCCTCGGCAAGACCCTGCTCGACGAGCGCCAGGCCGCCTTCATCGGCACCTATGCCGGCCCGGCCTCGCCCCAATCGACGCGCGACATCGTCGCCGCCGCCGATTGCGTGGTCGCGCTCGGCACGATCATCACCGACGATTATCTCGACATCATGAAGCCGGCCTCGTTCGGGACGATGATCGAGGTCAATGACGAGGAAGCGCGGATCGGCTGGGCCTCCTATCGCGACATCGCGCTCGGCGATTTCGTCGACGGCCTGTGCGCGCGGTTCGAGGCAGCGGAGGGCTTCCCCCGGGCGGCGCCGGCGTTGGCACAGGCACCGGCGGAAGAAAAAGGGGAACCGGGCGAGGGCCTCACCTATGTGCGTTTTTACGAGGCGCTGACCGGCTTCCTGGCACGCGAGGCCATGCTGGACGAGATCGTCCTCATCCTCGGCGAAAGCACGTCGCTCTACGTGTTCGGCAATCTGTTCGGCCTGCCGCGCGACAGCTTCGTCGCCCAAGCCGCCTGGGGCTCGCTCGGCCACGAGACGGGCTCCGCGCTCGGCGTCGCTCTGGGCTCGGGCAAGCGGCCGATCGTCGTCGCCGGCGACGGCGGCTTCATGATGATCTGCCAGGAGATTTCCAGCCTGGTCCGCGCCGGGAGCAATGCCATCGTGTTCGTGATGAGCAATCGCGGCTATGCGATCGAGCAGGCCTTCGTCGACCTCGCCGCCTTCACGCCGCAGGGCGAATTCGCCGCGTTCGACGTGCTGCCCGCCTGGGATTATCTCGCGCTCGCCAAGGCGTTCGGCGCCCGCGGCTTCCGCGCCGCGACGCTCGGCGAGCTCGCCGGCGTGCTCGCCGAAGTGAAGGGACTGAGCGACGTGCCGGCCCTGGTCGAGATCGTCATTCCGCCCAAGGATTTGCCGCCGCAGCTCGCCCGTCTCGCCGCTCTGCCGCCCAAGCAGCGCAAATATGGCCGCAGCCGCAGCCGCTAAGCGGGCTCAGCGCGGTACCAGTCCTTCCGCAGCCGGCCGGCGGCGAGGAAATAGAGCAAGGCGGCGAGCAGGTAGAAGCCGAGGCCGTAGAGGATCGAGTAACGCAGCGAATCCTCGCCATGCACCGCCTTCATCGCATCCGACATGCGGCCGAAGAAGAAGATGCCGAAGCCGATCCCGATCAGATTGTTGATGAACAGGAAGCTGGCCGAGGCGGTGGCGCGCATGTTCGGCGGCACGATATGCTGGACCGCGGCGATGATCGGGCCGAGCCAGGCAAGGCCGAGCATCTGCGGAATGACGAACAGGATCCACGCCAGCGGCAGCGACGGGGCGAACACGCCGGCGGCATAGGCCGGGGCGGCGATGAGGAAGGCGACGGCCGGCACCAGCGCATAGGCCGCCTCGTTCTTCGCGCCGAGCCGGTCGCCGAGCCAGCCGCCGAGCAGGGTGCCGGCGACGCCGCCGACCAATACGATCGAGCCGTAGAAGGTCCCGACCTGCGCCAGCGGCAAATGGAAGCTGCGGGTGAAGAAGGAGGGCAGCCAGAAGATCAGCCCGTAGCCGAGGATCGAGCCCGAAGCGGCGCCGAGCGAGAGGAGCCAGAAGCTCGGCTTGCGCGCCAACGTCGCGGCGACGATGCGGAAGGGCGGCGCCGCATCGCCTGCCCGCGCGCCGGCGTCGAAGCCGCCGCGCACCGGCTCGCTGATGCCGAAGCGGACGAGCAGTGCCGCGGGGATGCCGGCGCTGCCGACGATGAAAAAGGCGGACCGCCAGTCGAGATGGCTGCCGATCCAGCCGCCGAAGAAGACGCCGAGGGCCGAGCCGATCGGGATGCCGAGCGAGAAGATGGCGAGCGCCCGGCCGCGCCGCTCGGGCGGGAAGAAATCGGAAACCAGCGCATAAGAAGGCGCCACGCCGCCCGCTTCGCCGATGCCGACGCCCATCCGGGCAAGAAAGAGCTGCCAGAAATTGCCGGCCAGGCCGCAGGCGGCGGTGAAGACACTCCACAGGCCGACGGCCGCGGCGATGATCTTGACCCGGCTCTTCCGGTCGGCGAGCCAGGCGACGGGGATGGCGATGCCGCTGTAGAACAGCGCAAAGGCGAGGCCGCCCATCAGCGACAATTGGGTGTCGCTGAGGGCGAGCTCCTTCTTGATCGGGATGGCGAGGACGCCGACGATCTGACGGTCGATGAAGTTGAAGATATAGGCGAGGAGCAGGATCGACAGGACGCGGGCACCGCCCGTTCCGCCGATCCTGCCCCTCATGCCCCCCACGAAATCAGAATTTCACGCCGAGGCTGACGAACATCTGGCGCGGATTGCCGTAGAAGGTGGTGACCACCCCCTCCTTGCCGAGGCTCGGGATGACGGCCCCTCCGGCGGTGCGCAGCGGCACGCCCGTCACCGGATCGACGGCGAGGAACTGGTAGCCCGACGAGATATAATGTTTGTTGGTCAAGTTCTTGCCGTGGAGGCCGATCGTATAGCGGTTGTCCGGGCTGGTCCAGACCAGGTGGGCGTCGAGCAGGGCATAGCCCTTCTGGTCGAGGAACGGGCTCGGCGTCTCGAACTGGAAGGTCTTGCTGCGCCACGAGAGCGTCGAGCTCGCCGACAGATCGCCGCCGGCGACGGGAGTCGAGAATTCGAGCGTTCCCGACATCGTCCATTTCGGCGTGTTCTGGACGCGGCGGAAGGCCGCGACGTCGACCGGGCCGCGGCCGGGAACGTTGGTGATGAACTGCTTATATTTCGCGTCGAGATAGCCGAACGTGCCCGAGAGGTTCAGCCGCGAGCCGTCGGCGGCGCGGAGCAAGGTCGCCGTCGCCTCGGCCTCGATGCCCTTCATCCGCACCTTGCCGGCATTGGTGGTGACGCCGACGAAGGTCGGCACGTTGTTGATGACCGCCCCCACCGATCCGGGCACCTGAACGTCCCGATAGTCGGAATAGAAGCCGGCCAGCGCGAGTCGGAGCCGGCGGTCGAACAAGGCCGCCTTGTATCCCAGTTCGTAGGTGGTGACCTTCTCCGGATCGAACAGGAAATAGTCGAAGATCTCGCTCGCCTCGCGGACGCCGTTGCCGTTGAGGTCGGGCGCCGCGGTCGAAACGCCGCGAGGATCGAAGCCGCCGCCTTTGAAGCCCTTCGACCAGCTGGCATAGATATTGTTGTCGGCATTCGGCTTGAAGCTGATCGAAGCACGCGGCGAGAATTGGTTGAACGTCTTCTCGCCGGTGAAGTTGGAGGTCAGGGCGCCGAGCTGGACGCCGGTGCCGCCGAGCGCGGGCGACGCGCCGAACAGCAGATTCTTGCGGATGATGGTCGCGCGGCGGCGGTCGGTCGTGTAGCGGCCGCCGAGCGAGATCGACAATTGGTCGGTCGCCTTGAAGGTGAAGTCGCCGAAGCCGGCCCAGGTCCGGGTGTTGACGTGGCCGAAGGTCGAGGCGGTGAGCCCCGGCAGCGCGACCGGGCTCGTCGTCGCCAGGATCACGTCGAAGATGTTCTCGGCGGTCGCGTTCAGATAATAAACGCCCATCACGCCCTGCACCCGCGGCCCTTCGTAGAGGAGCTGCAACTCGTTCGAGAATTGGTGGTTGGTGTAGATGGCGGGGACGTCGACGTCGGCGGCGGGAAGCGCGTCGAAATCGATCGGCGTCGCGCTGCGGTCCTGCCGATAGCCCATGATGTCCTTGAGCGTCAGATTGTCGCCGAGCTTGAACTCGGCGTGCATCGCGCCGCCATAGGCCTTGATGTCCTGCTTGGGCGTGTTGAGACCGCCCCGGGTGTCGTAGACCTTGGTCATCACCGGCGCGCCGCTCAGCAGGCCGGGGATCAGCCGGTGACCGTTGCGCGGCGCCGAAGTGTCCTTGGTATAGTCGCCGGTGAAACGGATCGAGACGTCGGGCGTCGGATCCATCTCGATCGTGCCGCGGGCGGCCCAGACGTCCTGGTTGTAATTCTGGAGCCCGTTGGTGAGATTGTGGCCGAAGCCCTGGTGGCTGAGCCGCGCGACCGAGCCGCCGATCTTGAGGCCGGGGACCAGAGGCGTGCTGGCGCTGACGATGAGATCGGCCTGATTGTAGGTGCCGAGCCGGGCGGTCGCGCTCAGCGCCGTCCGGTCGGGCAGCCGGCGGGTGACATATTTGATCGCGCCGCCGATCGTGTTGCGGCCGTAGAGCGTGCCCTGCGGGCCGCGCAGCACTTCGATCCGCTCGACGTCGTAGATTTCGAGCACCGCGGCCTGCGGGCGGTTGAGATAGATGTCGTCGAGATAGAGGCCGACGCCCGCCTCGAAGCCGGCGACCGGATCCTGCTGGCCGACGCCGCGGATGAAGGCGGTCAGCGTCGTGTTGGTGCCGCGCGACGTCTCGAAGGTGACGTTGGGCGTGGTGTCGGAAAGGGCGGTGATGTCGAGCGCGCCCTGCCGCTCGAGCGCCGCGCCGGTGTAGGCGGTGACCGCGATCGGCACGTCGAGAAGGTTCTCCGCGCGGCGGCGGGCGGTGACGACGATGTCGTCGTCATCCTGCGTATTGGCGGTGGCTTCGGTGCCGGCCGGCGGGGCGGCGCCGGC
>JAQGLF010000203.1 GCA_028293025.1 Alphaproteobacteria bacterium | reverse complement strand
CGGCCGCCCGCTCCGGCAAGCCGAAGCGGAGCGGCCACCACGATGGGCTACCCTTTGCCCATGGTTCCCGCGCCGAGCTCGGCCATGGCGCGGGTCAGCAGAATTTCCAGCGACTCCTCGGCGCCGGGACCGAAGCCGATCAGGGCCCGCCGCCCGTCGTTCGGATCGGGGTCCCGCACCAGCAGGCCCGCGTCGACCATGGCGCTGATCCAGCGCAGCGCCGTCGTCGATGGCACCATCGAGGACAGGCCGAGACCGGAGGCGCTGACCGTCCCGCCAGAGGAGGTCCGGACGTAAAGGTCGAGCAGGATGTCCCAGGCGGGATCGGAGAAGAATTGCCCGCCCAGCATCGATTCGCGCAGCCGCCGCATGCGCAGGAGCTTGCGGGCGAAGCCGGCCGTCGCGGCGCGCCCCGCCGGCGCGATCCGCCGCCGCCTGCTTGCCGCGGCCGCGCTCATGCCGGTTTCGCCCGCTCGCGAAAGCGGGTGTGGCGGGCGATCAGTGCCTGCCGCCTCGGGTCCGAATTTACGTTGGAAAGGTCGAGCGGGCCGGGAACGTCCCAGGCGCCCTCCGGCCGCGTCATCATCATCGGCGGCACGCCGAGGCGGATGCCGGCCGGATCGGGCTCGAGCTCGCGCAGGATCTCCACATAATCGATATTGGCGAAGCGGAAGGGCGGCCGTCCGGAGATCGGCTCGAAGCCGAAGCGCCGCCACATGTCGACGAGGTCGGAGCGGGCATGGCCGTAGACGCGGCTGTAGCGTTTCCGGCGCGCATGCTCGATCGCGGTCTCGATCAGCCTCTCCTTGAGGCCCGAGCCGCGATATTCGCGGCGGACGCAGAGCCGCTCCAGCTTAGCGAATTCGCCGAACCAGCGCAGCCGGATGGCGCCCGCGCTGTCGCCGTCGACAAGGCCGACGAACTGGGTCGCGCAGAGATCGTTGCCGTCGAACTCCTCCTCGAAGGTGCAGAATTGCTCGGCGATGTAGGTCGCGGCGCGGATCGCGAAGACCTGGGCGAGGCCCTGTATCGTCCGGACAATCTCGACCTCGATCCTCGGCGCGGCATGCCGGCGGGCCCGCGACGGCATGCGTCCTTCCGGCAAAGCGACCAGTAGCCAGTCGGGCGCATCGGGATAGATTTGCCGCGCCGGCAGGAAGCCGAGCGAATGCTGGAGGTGCTCCGACTGCCAAGTCATCGCGCGCGAGAAGAGGGCGACGCCGTCCGGGGCGAGCGTGCGGACGAGCCGGGCGATCGCGCCGAGCACCCGCGACAGCTTCCTCGGCGCGTAGACCAGCCAGCAATAGATCGCCTCCGGCGTCTCGCCGGCGCGGCAGATCCAGGCCGGATCCGGCGCGCCGCCGTCGAAACCGCCGCCGGTGATCGCATGGGTCCCGAACGGATTCAGGGGAAGAAAGGCGAACAGGCCGGCCGGAGCGCCGCCGGGCGACAGGCAGACCGCCTGGACGATGTCCGGATTCTTGGCGATCATCCGCCACACGCCGGCCGTGTCTCCGAGCGGGACGACGGCCCGCGCCCGATCGAGCAGGGCCGCAATCTCGTCCGGCGTCGCCCGCCGCAGCAGGCAGGGCGCCCTGGCGCCGCCGGCGACGTTACGGTCCATCCTGCCGCTGAACGTGCCCCTCCAGAAGCCCGTGCCGGCATTCTCGTCCTTGCGGGAGTGAGGGGAGACGTGGCGCATTGATCCTTTTCTTTCCGCGTGGTTAACCTTGGTCCGCTCGGGGGGGATGATTAGTGCGCAAGGACCAGGCGGTCGCGATCCAGAATTCCGAACAGGGTGTTCAGCGGGTGCGCACCGCCGGACCCGCCGGGACCCTGCACGGCCTCGCCTGGGACGATCTTCGCTTCTTTCTCCAGGTCGATCGCCTCGGCAGCCTGCGCGCCGCGGCGACGGCGGAGAAGGTCACGGTGAACACGGTCCGCGCCCGGATCGAGAAGCTCGAGGCCGGCTATGGCGCGCCGCTGCTGCGGCGGACGCGGACCGGCAGCGCTCCCACCGATGCCGGCGAGGCGGTGCTGGAAGTCGCGCGGGAGATGCAGCGCGCGGCCCAGGCGTCGCCGCGCGACACCAGCCGCAACGTGCTGATCGCGCCCGGCGAGGTGCGGCTGTTCTGCTCCGAAGGCCTCGGCCTGCTCTGGCTAACTCCGCGGCTCGGCGGGCTCCGGCAACATCTGGGCGGCGTTACCGTCAACCTCGCCATCGATTACGACCTGTCGCGCGACCGCAGCTCGCATGCCGACATCAGCCTCGCCTTCCACAAGCCGCAGGATCCGGACATGGTGACGAGCCGCCTCGCCACCCTCCATTACATGGTGTTCGCCGCGCCTTCCTATCTGCGGGAGCACGGGATTCCGGCGACCTTCGACGACATGAGGCGGCATCGCATCGTCGAGCAGGTGACGCCGGGCGTCAATTCGGGGCTGATCGACTTCTTCCTGGGGACGGAACGGCCGGACGGGCTGATCCCGATCCGCACCAATTCAAGCCTCGCGCAGCTCTGGGCGGTGGCGAACGGGGCCGGCATCGCGCCGATGCCCACCTTCGTCCGCGCCGTCACCAGGAACGTCGTCCCGATCGGGCCGCCGCTCAACCTGCGCTTCGACCTGTTCTGCTCCTATCATGCGAGCGGGCGCGGATCGCCGGCGGTGGAAGCGGTGCTGGCCTGGCTGCGGCGCTGCTTCGACGGCGGCGACCATCCCTGGTTCCGCGACCATTTCGTCCATCCGGACGCGTTCGGAACGGCAGGCAAGGGCGGCCGCGTCGTTTCGCTCTTCGACAATCTCATCGATCCGGTGGCGAGGTCCTGAAGGATACCCTTGGTCGCCGCATTTTCCGAATCGTCGGGACGACCCGACTGAAAAATGCTTCAAGCCTCCAGCTCGATGTCCCAGTAGAGATAGTCGCGCCAGCTGTCGTGGAGGTAGTTGGGCGGGAAGCTGCGGCCATGCTCCTGCAGCTGCCAGCTGGTCGGCCGGAACGGCCGCCGGTTGAGGTTCATATGGGCCTGGAGCGGCGTCCGGCCGCCCTTCCTGAGGTTGCAGGGCGCACAGGCGGTGGCGACATTCTCCCAGGTCGTCCGGCCGCCTTGGGCGCGGGGGACGACATGGTCGAAGGTCAGCTCGCGCGGATCGCCGCAATATTGGCACTGGAAACGGTCGCGCAGGAACAGGTTGAACCGGGTGAAGGCCGGATGCTCGGACGGCTTCACATATTGGCGAAGCGCGATCACCGAGGGCAGCTGCATCGTCCGGGTCGGGCTGTGCACCTCGCGCACATATTCGGCGACGATGTCGACCCGTTCGAGGAACACCGCCTTGACCGCCGTCTGCCACGGCCACAGGCTCAATGGATAATAGCTGAGCGGCGTGTAATCGGCGTTCAGCACCAGAGCGGGGCAGCTGTCGGGATGCCGGATGAGATCGGGATGGTACATAGGCTCGCGACAATCTCCCTGTCCGGGCAGGGGAGCCGTCCGACCTGTCGCACCCAGGACCGGGGAGCGCCCCTGTCCAGCCGCCTTTCCACCGGAAAAGTGACGGGGCCATGACTGCATTGGCGGCGACTCGCGGTCAAGAGCCAAACCGGCCCGAGGGCCGAGTGGTCACTCGCTTTGCGCCGAGCCCGACCGGTCTATTGCATCTCGGCCACGCTTTTTCGGCGCTGAAGGCCCATGATTTCGCCCGGGAACGCGCCGGCGCCTTCCTGCTCAGGATCGAGGATGTGGATCCCGGCCGGTCGCGTGGCGCCTTCGTCGTCGGGATCATCGCGGATCTGGACTGGCTCGGCCTGCGCTTCGACGGCGACATGATCTTCCAGTCGCGGCGCCTGCCGCTCTATGCCGAGGCGCTCGACCGGCTGAAGGCGATGGGGCTCGTCTATCCC
>JAQGLF010000194.1 GCA_028293025.1 Alphaproteobacteria bacterium | reverse complement strand
CGATGACGAAGGTGAGATGGCCGATAATCTCCCCATCGTCGATCAGGCCGGCGTCGCGCATCCGCACGAGGACGGCGAGGAGGTCGGTTCGGTCCTGGGCCACCGGCCGCTCGAGCATCGCGCGGATCAGGCGCGTCACATGCCTTTTTGCCCAGCGGGCGCGCCATTCCGAATTGCCCGGGAGCGGAGTCGTCACCACCGAGGTCGCCGAGCGCATCAAATAGCGGAAAGCGAGGAGGTCCTGCCGCGTCGCCTTGGTGGCGTCGCGGCCGAGGAAGGCGGCATAGCCGTTGGCGAAGGTCAGCTGCTGGGCGAATTCGTAGATGTCCACAATCTTGCCGGACCAGGCGGCGGCGAGCCGCTCGATATTGCCGGCGAAGACCGCCAGATAATGGTTGAGCTGGTCCTGCTTGAAGGCGGAGGCGATCAGCTTGCGGTGCCATTGATGGTCCTCGCCGTCGCGAAGCAGCAAGCCGCCGTCGAAATGGCGGCCGAAGACCGGCTTCCAGCCGCCCCGGGACGAGAAATTGCCCGCCTGGTCGAACAGGACGAACTCGTTCGCTTCGGGGCCGACCAGCTGCACGTTCCAGTTGCCGCAGGCGTAGAAGCGATGGACCGGACCGAATCGCTCGTACATCCCCCGCGCGAAACGCTGCGGATCGAGGACCGCGAACGGAAGGATGCCGAAGACGGGGAGGCCGCGGCGCCCCGGCACGCCGCCAAGCGCGCCCGCCGAGACGGTCGGCAGCGCGATCTCGCGCGCCACCGGCTTCTGGCTGCGGGCGACGGGGGGCAGGAAATGAGCGGTCAGGGAAGCCTCCTCTTCGCCTCGCCATAGCCGATCCGGCCGCGCCGACCCCCCCGGTAACTACCGGGTTTCGCGAACCGGCGCGCGACTCCATAGGTGGGGCCGAATTGGAGATCGCGATGATCGATTTGGTGCTTCCCGAAGCACGTTTTCTCTACGCCGGAGCACTCATGGAGATGCACCGCGACCGCAAGGAGGTGTTCGTCGACCGGCTTGGCTGGTCGCTGCCGGCGATGGGCAGCTGGCTGGAGGTCGACCAGTTCGACAACGACTTCGCCGTCTACCTGCTCGCGCGGGAACAAGCACGGCATCAGGGATCGGTGCGGCTGTTGCCGTCGACTCGTCCCAACATGCTCGACACGCTGTTCAGCGACCTCTGCCCCGGCGGCGTCCCGAGCGGCGAGGACGTCTGGGAAATTTCCCGGCTCCTCACCAATCCGCGCGATTGCACCGGTGCCGGAGCTTTAAGGGTCCACCGGCTGCTCGCCCTCGCGATCGTCGAATTCGCCCGGCTGAACGGCATCAGCCGCTACAATATCGTCGCGGAGGCGCGGCGGGTGCCGACCCTGCTGGCGATGGGCTGGGACGTCCATCCTCTCGGCCTGCCCACGCATTATCGAGGCGAGGAACTGCAGGCGCTGCAGATCCGGATCGAGGACGACACGCTGGGCCGCGTGCGGCGGCGGGTCCGGATGTTCGAGCCGGTGCTTCAGGTCGGGGAGGACAGAAAGTGGGCCGCATAACCTCGATGCCCTCGTCGGGCGAAACGATGCGCGAGCGGTCGCGCCAAAGGGTGGGCAGGGCGATGGCCGTGGAAGGTCTCGCCCGCCTGAAATCGGCGCGCAGCAGCTCGAAAAGGGCCGCCGCGCACGAAACCATCCTCGAAGTCGAGATCCTGCTGCAGCGGCTGCTCCACCTGATCGCCCCGCCGAGTGCCGACGACGAGGCGAAGGCTTTGCTCGCCATGGCGCGGGAGGTCTACGAGACGCGGCGCAACCGGGAGCGGGTCTTCGGCCAGGGCCTGTTCTCCGATCCCTCCTGGGACATCTTGCTCGACCTCTACATTTCGCGGCGCGAGGCGCGGAAGGTCACCATCTCCAGCGCGTGCATCGCCGCATCGGCGCCCTCGACGACGGCGACCCGCCATATCGCCCATCTCGTCCAGCGGGGCCTGGTGTTGAGAATTCCCCACCCGGCCGATGCCCGGAGCTCCTATCTCGAGCTCAGTCCCAAGGCGGATGTGAAGCTGAGCCAGCTCTTCAGAGAGATGCTGCAAGCCGCGGACGATCGCGCCGCATAGAATCGAGCGCGGTCGAGACGTGGGCGGCCGCATGATGGAGCTCGAGCGAGTCGAGCTGGTGGAGCACCGAGACGAGATCGTCGTGGATCGCCTTCAGCTGCCCCCAGTCATCCGTCGGCCGAGACTGATTCGCCTCCATAAGCTCACCCTGCTTTCGAATTGCACTGTAAACGAAGAATCCCTCCGATAAAATTACAAAAGTGAGAAGACAATAGTTCCGTTGCGCAAGTTAAACCGATTCGGAACAAGTCGCTGTGGGATCGGGAATCGGATCGGCTTATGGGGTTGGCACGACCGCGTGCATGTTCCCCCACGAGCGTGCCGGTCGGGCGCCCCGGCCCTTGTGGTCGGGGCGCCACTCCCGCCCCGGGACGGTCTCTTCAATAGGCAGCGGCACGGAGCGGCAGCCGCAGAACGGGCCGGTGCCGCTCGTCCTCGACTTCGATCCAGCCGCGGAGGCTGATCTCGTCGGCGAGGAGCCGGTTCTGGACGACCGCGCTCGCTGTCCGCATCGCCTCGCTAAGGGCGGCAACGTCGTCCGGGCAGCTCTCCCCCACCAGATCGGTCACTTCCGAGGCGTCGCAGCAGACGTTGAAATAATAACGCGGCATGGTGGCTGAACGCGCGGCACCGCTTCCATGTCCGCGCGTCGGGATTCGACGGTCCAGTCCCCGGCACGATGGAAGTTCCTTCGGCTCGCCGCTTCTGCCGCCCCCTCCGTCGCCGCTTTCGCCCGTCGGCGTTGACTCGAAACGACGGTCCGGGCCACCCATCGGCCATTGGAGGGAGCGTCGCGGGCTTGCGAGCCGCGGCGCGAGTCGGGGGGTTGGCTTCGAGCATCTCGAGAGCCGCCGACCGCCACGAAGTTGATCTGGATGTTCGGTTCTTTCCGGGCGCGCCTGTTCGCGCTCGCCGCCTCGTTATTCGTCATCCTCTGGGCCGCGCCGGCCGCGGCGGCCGAGACCAATCCCAATCTGGAGGGGCTGGGGACGCTCGTCGTCCAGCCGGCGCCGGCACCTGCGCTTCCTGGCGCCGGCGCGCCGGCCGGCTCCGGCCCGTTGGCGGTCGCGCCGGGCGCGTTGAAGGCGCTCCGCCCGTTGCACGATCTCGTCATTTCGTTCGTCGACTACGGCAATCAGGGCAGCGAGGAATTGTGCCTGGCGAAAGCGGTCTATTTCGAAGCGCGCGGCGAGACGCTGGACGGCCAGCTGGCGGTCGCGCAGGTCGTCCTCAACCGCGCGTCCTCCGGAGTCTATCCGCCGACCGTCTGCGGCGTCGTCACCCAGCACGCCCAATTCTCCTTCGTCCGCGGCGGCCACATGCCCCCGCCGGACACCGCCAGCGACTGCTGGAAGAAGGCGCTCGCCATCGCCGACATCGCGATGAAGCGCCTCGCCGCGACGGTGGCGCCGAACGTCCTCTGGTATCACGCCTCCTATGTGGCGCCGGCCTGGGGGCGGCAGCATGTGCGCGTGACCCGGATCGGCACCCACATCTTCTACAGCTGATTCGGCAGGTCCGGCGGGCCTCAGGGCTCCGCCGGAGCGCCGTCGCGCGCGCCGCCGGGATGGCGCCCCGGCCGCTGCGGCAGGACCAGGATCAGAAGGAGGATCGCCGCCGCCAGCATCGCCGTGGCCAGCGGCCGGCTGAGGGCGAGGCCGCCATGATCCAGCGGCTTGTCGAGGAAATCCCCAACCGTCGCGCCGAGCGGGCGGGTCAGGATGAACGCGGCCCAGAACAGGAGGACGTGACTGATGCGCGTCCAGAAGTAGAGCGCCGCCAGCACCAGCAGTCCGGCGCCGAAGACGAGCGCGCCGCCGCCATAGCCGAGCCCCGAATCGGCGATCCAGTCGCCGAGCGCGGTGCCGAGCGTCT
>JAQGLF010000192.1 GCA_028293025.1 Alphaproteobacteria bacterium | reverse complement strand
AGGCGCGCGAGCAGGCGCAGCAGGCCCAGGCCGCGGCGCAAGCGGCACAGACCCAGGTCGCCGCCGCGACAGCCGCGGTGCCGGGCCAGGTGCGGACCGCGCTCGCCGCCCAGCCGAAGCCGCCGGCGCAGTGGTTCAACAATACGGTGATTTCGGGCCGGATGTATTTCAACGTCAGCCATATCGACCAGAAGTCGGACGGCGCCACAATCGGCCGCAGCACCGCCTTCGACGTCAAGCGCCTCTATCTGGGCGTCGATCACAAGTTCAACGACATCTTCTCGGCCAGCGTCGTCACCGACGTCAGCCTGATCGCCAACACCAACAATGTCACCGGCACCGCCAATTCCGGCACCGCCCAGCCCGGCCAGGGCACGGCCGCGCCGACCGCTTTCCCGAAGACGGTCGGCGAGACGCTCTTCCTGAAGAACGCCTATCTGCAGGCCAGGCTCAGCCCCGCCTTCACCGTCCGGGTCGGCGAGGCGAGCATGCCCTGGATACCGTGGGAAGAGGATATTTACGGCTATCGCTATGTCGAGGCCGTCGCCATCGACCGCACCGGCTTCGCCAATTCGGTCGACTGGGGCGTGCATGTGCTCGGCAGCTTCGCCAACGGCCTCGTCAATTATCAGGTCTCGGCGGTCGACGGCGCCGGCTACCGCAACCCGCTGCGGTCGGAATCGATCGATCTCGAGGGACGGATCAACCTCAATTACAAGGGGCTGATCGCGGCCGTCGGCGGCTATACCGGCAAGCGCGCCGCCGATACCTTCACGCCGTTCAGCCCGACCAACAATGCAGTGACGCCGGTGCAGACCGGCACCAACGTCGCCACCCTCCACACCGCCCAACGCTTCGACGCCCTGCTCGCCTACACCAATGCCAAGCTGCGCGTCGGCGGCGAATATTTCTGGGCGAAGAACTGGAACCAGGTGACGCGGGCGCCGAGCGACACGTCCGACGGCTGGTCGGTCTTCGGCTCGTACAAGGTCACGCCCTTGTTCAGCGTCTTCGGCCGCTACGACTGGGTCCGGCCGACCAGGGACCTGTTCCCGGTGATCCGCGACAATTATTTCAACTTCGGCATTTCCTACAGCCCGGTGAAGATCGTCGATCTCGCCCTCATCTACAAACGCGATCGGGTCGATCACGGCTTCTTCGCGCCGAGCAACGCCAATCCCACCAACTTCGCCTTCCCGATCGGCGGGCGCAACCAGGGCACCTATGACGAATTCGGCCTGTTCGGCCAGTTCCGCTTCTAACGCTCTGGCAGGCCGGTGGCCGCCCGTTGCCGGCCGTTGGGGGTTGTGGCAGCGTCCCGGCATGTTCGATTGACCGACCTGCTCTTGCTCCTGCCGGACCGGATATTCTGGTGGGTGACCGGAGCCATCGCGATCGTGACCGCGCTCCGGGTGGGCTGGGCGGTCTATTCCTGACGGCCGCTTCTGCCCGCCGCGGATCGGTCCTTCCGCTCAGCAGCGGTGCTCGTTCACCGCGGCCCGGGGCGCGATCCCGCTAAGGTCGCGGATCGCCGTCATCAGCGCGTAGGCGGTATAGGGCTTGGGGATGAAGCGGCTGCCGCTCGGCAGCGCGTCGCCGGGCACCATGCAGCCGGAGGTGGCGACCAGGGCGATGTCCGGCCGGGTCTGCCGAACCCGCTCCGCCAGCTGCAGCCCGTCCAGCGCCCCCGGCATGTTGAGATCGGTGAAGAGCAGGCCGACATCCTCGTTGCGCTCGAGGACCGACAGGCCCTCCTCGGCATCGGCCGCCTCGAGCACCGTGAACCCTTCGTCCAGGAAGATCTGCACGGCGAAGAGGCGCGCGAACATCTCGTCGTCCACGACCAGCACCACGTTCGCATTCGCATTACGACTCACAGGAACCCTCGTCACCGAAGAGCTCCCCCGCCAGGCGATTCTGGCAGCACATTGTTAACAAGAAGGAAATCCGCGCTCCGGCCGTCGCAGGCCACAGCCGGACCGGCCGCGCCGAGCGTCAGCCCGGCGGCAGCGTCGTCGTCGTGACGATGCCGTCGGCGATATGATCGACCCAGCCGGTGCCGTCCCGCCAGAGGTGGAAGGTGTTGGTATAGCCCCAGGCGCAGCTCTGCACACCGACCGAGGCGAAAGCGGCGCTCACCGTCGCATAATAAGTCGCGCGCGCGGCGTCGGGCTTGGTCTCGTGGGCGCCATATTCGCCGGCGAAGGGGGCGCGGCCGGTGGCGGCGATGAAGCCGGCGATCTTGTCCGTCACCGTCTTCAGATCGGCGAGGTCGGCGGCGGTGCCGAAATCGGTGCGGGTCGCCGGGTTCATCCACGGCGCGGTGTCGAAGGCGAAGTTCTGCGGGTCGTAATAATGGAAGGTCGGAACGACATTGGGATCGTCCGGGAAGGGGGCGGTCAGCATCGAATCGAGCGCGGCCCAATTCGGCCCGTCCCAGACGACGAGGCGGGTCGGATTGGTAACGCGCACCGCATCGAGCGCCGGCTTGAGCGTCGCCATGAGATTCGACGCGTCGAGATGCGTGTTCGGCTCGTTGATCAGCTCGAAGGAGACGCTGGCGGGCTCGTCCCGGAACGCCGCGCCGATCTGCCGCCACAGCTCGGCGAAGCGCGGCGCGTGGCCGGCCGGATCGTCGAATAATTCGAGATAATGGTGCATGTCGACGATGACCGAGAGACCGTTGGCAACGGCCAGATCGGTGACGTGGCGGATTCGGGCCATGAACACGGGATCGATCGTGTAGGGCGGCGCCGTCCCGGCATGGGCCGAGAAGCGCGCGGGCAGGCGGATCGCGGTGAAGCCCTTCGCCTTGATATTGGCGATGTCGCTATCCTGGAAGGCCCTGCCCCAATCGCCTTCATTGGGCGCCTCGAGCATGTCGGAAATGTTCACGCACTTGCCGAGGCGGAGGGTGCCACCGGTCTTCGGCAGGGCCGCGGCCGCGGGCGTGAAGACGGCCGCGGGCGGCGGTGGCGGGGTGGGAGGCGGCGGCGGCGCCGGCATGGGCGTCGAAACCGCGACGCTACCCCCTCCCCCGCTCCCGCCGTCCCCGCCGCCGCAGGAACCGGCCAGCAGCGCGAGCAGGCTCACCGCCAGGGTCCGGCCGATCGTTCCGCTGGTCGCACCCGCCGACCCTTTGCTCATGGATGCTGTCTCCCTGACGGGATGTTAGCGCTAACCATGCTCGCCGAAAAGGGGGGGTGCGACATGTGTCGGGCCTGGCGAATCGCAGCCTAGAGTCGGTCACGGTCAGATTGAATCACCCCTCCGTATCAATCGAACAGACTCTGGGTTCTAGAAATCCCCGTCCGCATCGAGCGCGTAGCCCGCCGAGCGGACGGTGCGGATGAGGTCGGGGCGGCCGCCGTGGTTCAGCGCCTTGCGGAGGCGGCGGATGTGGACGTCGACGGTGCGCAGCTCGATCTCGTGGTCGTGGGCCCAGACGCTGTCGAGCAGCCGCTCGCGCGAGAAGACGCGGCCGGGATGTTCGAGGAAATGGCGCAGCAGGCGGAACTCGGTCGGGCCCAAAGGCACGCTTTGGCCGTCGCGGCGGACCTTGTGGGCGACGACGTCCATTTCGAGATCGGCGTAGCGGAGCATCTCGCCCGCCAGGGCCGGCCGCACCCGCCGCAGCACCGCGGCGATGCGGGCGATCAGCTCGCGCGGGCTGAACGGCTTGGTCATGTAATCGTCGGCGCCGGTCTCGAGGCCGCGGACGCGGTCGCTCTCCTCGCCGCGCGCGGTCAGCATGATGATCGGCAGATTGGCGGTGGCGGCGCCGCGGCGCAGGCGGCGGCAGACTTCGAGCCCCGATATGCCCTCGATCATCCAGTCGAGGATGACGATGTCCGGCACCTGCTCCTGCGCGAGCAGGAGCGCCTCCTCGCCGTCGGCGGTCCAGCGCACGTCATATTCCTCGCGCTCGAAATGCCAGACGAGCAGGTCGGCGAGGACCTTGTCGTCCTCGACGAGGAGCAGGCGCGCCCGGCTCATTTTGACGCCGCCTGATCGTGGCCGCCCTTCGGCCGTTCGCCGAGCCGCTCGCCGGTCGCGGCATAATAGACCATCTCGGCGATGTTGGTGGCGTGGTCGCCGATCCGCTCGAGATTCTTGGCGACGAAGAGGAGGTGGGCGGATTCGGTGATCTTGCCGGGATCCTCCATCATGAAGGTGAGCAGGGCGCGGAAGATCGAATTGTAGAAATCGTCGACGGCGGCGTCGCGCTCGCAGACCGCCTGCGCCCGCGCCGGATCGCGGCGGACGAAGGCCTCGAGCACCTCGTGCACCATCTCGGTCACCATCCGCGCCATTTCGGGGAGGAGGGAGATGGGCTCGATCCTGGCGGCGCCGCCGATATCGGGCACGCGCTTGGCGATGTTCTTGGCATAATCGCCGATCCGCTCGACGACGCCGACGATCTTCAGCGCCGCCACCGCCTCGCGCAGATCGTCCGCCATCGGCGCGCGGAGCGCGATCAGCTGGACGATCCGCTGCTCCGCCTCGGCCTCCAGCGCATCGATCTTCCGGTCGTTCTCGACGGCGATGCGGGCGCCGTCGCAGTCGCGCTTCATCAGGCAGCGCATCGCCTCGCGGATCGCATGTTCAGCGAGGCCGCCCATCTGGCTGACCATGGCGCGGAGTTGGTCCAGCTCCTCGTCAAAGGCCTTGAGCGTGTGTCCGGTGGCCATATTCCGTCTCCTCAGCCGTAGCGGCCGGTGATGTAATCCCTGGTCCGGTCGACCCGGGGATTGGTGAAGATCCGGGAGGTGTCGTCGAACTCGACGAGGTTCCCGAGGTGGAAGAAGGCGGTCTTCTGCGAGACGCGCGCCGCCTGCTGCATGTTGTGGGTGACGATGACGATGGTGAAGCGCGTCCGCATCTCGTGGATCAGCTCCTCGATCTTGGCGGTCGAGATCGGATCGAGCGCGGAGGTCGGCTCGTCGAGCAGGACGATCCCGGGCTGGACGGCGATGGTGCGGGCGATGCAGAGCCGCTGCTGCTGGCCGCCGGAGAGCGACAGGGCGCTGGCGTTGAGCTTGTCCTTCACCTCGTCCCAGAGCGCGGCCTGGCGCAAGGCATCCTCGATCCGGTCGTTGAGCTCGGCCCTGGGCAACCGCTCGTAATAAGCGAGCGCGAAGGCGACATTGTTGCGGATCGACGAGGCGAAGGGCGTCGGTTTCTGAAAGACCATGCCGACCTTCCGCCGCAGCGCGGAGAGCTTGTAGCGGCGGTCGAGGACGTTCTCGCCATCGATGACGATCTCCCCTTCCGCGTTTTGGTCGGGATAGATTTCGAAGATGCGGTTGATCGTGCGCAGCAAGGTCGACTTGCCGCAGCCGGATGGACCGATGATCGCGGTCACCGCATGGGCCGGAACGGCGAGGTCGACCGCGTTCAGCGCCTTCGACTTGCCGTAGAAGAAATCCAAGGCCCGGATGTCGATCTTCACCGGGCCGTCGGCATGGGCGTCCGCCGGCGTCTCGATCCGCAGCGTCGCGGCGGCATCGTTCATGTCTTCAGTCCCTTGCGGGCGACGAAGCGGACGAGGAGGTTCAGCGCCAGCACGAAGAAGGTGAGGACGAACGCCCCCGCCCAGGCCAGAGCGTGCCACTCGTCATAGGGGCTCATCGCATATTGGAAGATCACCACCGGCACGTTGGCGAGCGGGGCGTTGAGGTCGGCGCTCCAGAACTGGTTGTTGAGCGCGGTGAAGAGCAAAGGCGCGGTCTCGCCGCTGATCCGGGCGAGGCCGAGCAAGATGCCGGTGAGGATGCCGCTCAGGGCCGCCTTGTAGAGGATGCGCGCCGTCACCCGCCAGCGCGGCAGGCCGAGCGCGAAGGCGGCCTCGCGCATCTGGTCGGGGACGAGGCGCAGGGATTCATCGCTGGTCCTGACCACGATCGGGATCAGGATCATCGCCAGCGCCAGCGCGCCGGCGAAACCGGAGAAATGGCCGGTGGTGCGGACGACCAGCTCGTAGATGAACAGGCCGATGACGATCGACGGCGCCGAGAGGAGGATATCGTTGACGAAGCGGACGATGGCGGCGAGCTTCGAATATCGGCCCTGCTCGGCGAGATAGGTGCCGGCGGCGATGCCGATCGGAGTGCCGATGGCGATTGCGAGCAGCACCATCATTGCGCTGCCGTAGAAAGCGTTGAGCAGGCCGCCCTCGGCACCGGGCGGCGGCGTCATCTCGGTGAACAAGGACGGCTTCAGCGCTGCGGCGCCCTCGCTCAGGGTCGTCCACAGGATCCAGGCCAGCCAGAACAGGCCGAACAGGGTCGCCGCGCCGGCGAACAGCAAGGCGATCGCATCGACCAGGCGGCGGCGGAGCATTGTCCAGCTCATTGGGTCCAGCTCATCAGCGGGCCCGGCCCATCAGTGGGTGCGCCCGAAGCTGCGGTCCATCCGCGCCAGCATCAGCTTGGCGGCGGTGAGGACGATGAAGGTGACGACGAACAGCAGGAAGGCGAGCGCGATCAGCGACGAGCGGTAGAGGTTGGTATCGGCCTCGGTGAACTCGTTGGCGATGGCGGCGGCGATCGAGTTGCTCGGCATCAGCAAGGACGCGGAGAGATCGTGGGCGTTGCCGAGGACGAAGGTGACCGCCATCGTCTCGCCGAGCGCGCGGCCGAGACCGAGGAAGATCGCGCCGACGATCGCCGAGCGCGTGTAAGGCAGGGTCACCCGGCTCAATATCTCCCAGCGGGTCGAGCCCAGAGCCACCGCCGCTTCCTTCAGCGCCGGCGGCACGGCGTTGAACACGTCGCGCGCGACCGAGGCGATGAACGGGATGATCATGATGCCGAGGACGATGCCGGCCGTCAGCATGCCGATGCCGATCGGCGGACCGCTGAACAAGGGGCCGATCACCGCCTTGTCGCCGAGATGGTCGTTCAGCCAGGGCTCGATATGCGCGGCCATGAACGGCGCGAAGACGAACAGGCCCCACATGCCGTAGATGATGCTCGGCACCGCCGCGAGCAGCTCGATCGCGATCGCGATCGGCCCCCGCGTCCAGCGGGGCGCGATGTCGGTCAGGAAGAGGGCGATGCCGATGCTGACCGGCACCGCGATGACGAGCGCAATCGCGGAGGTGACGAGCGTGCCGTAGATCGGCACCAGGGCGCCGAACTTCGCCTCGACGACGTTCCATTCCTGGCCGGTGACGAAGCCGAGGCCGAAGGTCTCGAAGGCGAGCCGGCCGCCCCAGGCCATGGAGACGGCCGCCCCGGCGAGGAGCAGGAGCACGAACCAGGCGGCGCCGGCGGTGACCAGGCCGAACAGCCTGTCGCCGGCGGCGCCCCGCGTCCCGGCCGGGATGCCGACATACCTGACCGCCCTATCCCTCACCTGATGTTCTGGCCGATATAGGTTTCGACCTGCTGCACGAGCGGGGCGGGCAGCGGTACGTAGTCCAGCTTCTGCGCCTGGGGCTGGCCCTTCTCCAGCGCCCAGCGGAAGAAGCCGAGCGCGGCGTCGGAGCGGCCCTTGTCCTTCGGCTGCCGGTGCATCAGCACGAAGGTGGTCGCGGTGATCGGATAGGCGTTCGCGCCCGGCGCATTGGTCATCACCAGGAAGAAATCGCGCGCATGCGCCCAGTCCACGCCCGCCGCGGCGGCCTGGAAGCTCGCCGCGCTCGGCGCGACGAACGCGCCGGACGAATTCTGCACCGACGTCCAGGCCATGTGGTTCTGGAGGACGTAGGCATATTCGACATAGCCGATCGAATTGGGGATCTGGCGCACGTAGCCGGCAACCCCTTCATTGCCCTTGCCGCCGACGCCGACCGGCCAGGAGACCGACGTGCCCTCGCCCGGGCCGCTCTTCCAGGCCGGGCTCACCTGGCTCAGATAATGGGTCCAGTTGAAGCTGGTGCCCGAGCCGTCCGAGCGGTGGACGACGGCGATGTCGGCATTGGGCAGCGCCACGCCGGCATTGACCTTGGCGATCGCAGGGTCGTTCCACCTCCTGATCTTGCCGGCATAGATGTCGGCGAGCAGCGGCCCGGTCAGCTTCAGCTCGCCGGCGTCGATGCCCGCGATGTTGACCACCGGCACGACGCCGCCGATCACGATCGGGAATTGGGCGAGGCCGGCCGCGGCCAGCTCCTTCGGGTCGAGCGGCTTGTCGCTGGCGCCGAAATCGACGGTGCCCGCCTTGATCTGCGCGATGCCGCCGCCCGAGCCGATCGACTGGTAATTGACCCTGGCGCCGTTCGATTTGGAATAATCGGCCGACCAGGCGGACAGGACCGGATAGACGAAGGTCGAGCCGGCGCCGGTGATGGCGCCCGCGGCGTTCGCCTTGCCGTTCTGGCCGCTGCCCTGGCAACCGGCCAGAGCGAGCGCGGCGACGGGGATGAGACTGCTGAATTTGTTCACCGGGGGTCCTCCGCGGGGTGGGTTTCGCAGGAGCCCTAGAGTCGGTTTCTGATGATTCGCGTGAAGCTTCGGTTGCAGTTTTGTGACAGCGGGAACGCGCCCCGCCCGTCATCCCGGCGGAGGCCGGGATCCCAGCGTGATTAGCCGCGGAGTCTATGCCGCGCCCTGCACGGCCGTCATTGCTCTTCCTCGCTGGGATCCCGGCCTCCGCCGGGATGACGAGGAAGGGCGGGCTGCGGCGGTTCCCTTACGCCGGCAACCCCGCCAGCCCCTCGTGCCGGTCCAGCCGCAGGGACTTGTCCTCCATCGGGTACTTCAACCCGGTCGCGCAGTTGAACAGGACCACGCGGTCGCGCTTCGAGATCAGCCCGCGCTCGAGCGCGGCGATGCAGGCGGCGAGGGTCGCGCCGCCTTCGGGGCAGAGCAATTGCCCGTCCGCCTGCGCCGCCTCGTCCACCGCCGCCAAGCTCGCCTCGTCGGGCACCGCCAGGGCGAAGCCGTGGCTCTCGCGCACCGCGCGCAGGATCAGGAAATCGCCGATCGCCTTGGGCACGCGGATGCCGGCGGCCACCGTATGGGCATTCTCCCAGCGCGGCGCATGCTCCTCGCCCTGCTGCCATGTCTTGACGATCGGCGCGCAGCCTTCGGCCTGGACCGCGACCATGCGCGGGCGCTTCGAGCCGATGAGGCCGAGCGCCTCCAGCTCTGCGAAGCCCTTCCACATGCCGATCAGGCCGGTGCCGCCGCCGGTCGGGTAGAAGATGACGTCCGGCACCTCCCAGCCGAGCTGCTCGGCCAGTTCCAGGCCCATCGTCTTCTTGCCCTCGATCCGATAGGGCTCCTTCAGCGTCGACATGTCGAACCAGCGGCCCTCGCGCGCGCCCTCGCCGACCAGTTTGCCGCAATCGTCGATCAGCCCGTTCACCCGGTAGACGCGGGCGCCGTAAGCGGCGATCTCGCGCACGTTCACCTCGGGCGTGTCGTCGGGACAGAGGATGACGATCTCCATCCCCGCCCGCGCGCCATAAGCGGCGAGCGCGGCGCCGGCATTGCCGTTGGTCGGCATGGCGATGCGGCGGATGCCGAGCTCGTTCGCCATGCTGACCGCCATGACGAGGCCGCGCGCCTTGAACGAGCCGGTGGGCAGGCGGCCCTCGTCCTTGACCAGCAATTCGGCGAGGCCGAGCCGCTCCGCGACCTTGGCGAGCGGCACCAAAGGCGTCTCGCTCTCGCCGAGGCTGACGATGCTCGCCGCCCGCCGCACGGGCAATATCTCGCGCCAGCGCCACAGATCCCGCGGTCGCGCTTCGAGCGCCTCCCTCGTCAGCGCGCCCGCGGCGCCCGCGAGGTCGTAGCGGACCAACAGGGGCCAGCCGGCATCGGACAGGTTGCGGACCTCGTCCGCCGGATAGGTTGCCCCGGTCATCGAGCATTCGAGATGGGTGACGAAGGTCTCCCGCGCGGCGATGAGATTGTCGTTCCAGCGAGTCATGCGCCGCCCATAGAGCCGTTGCGCCCAAGCGGGTAGCGCCTCGCTAGAACCGCTTCGACAGGGTCACGCCGTAGGTCCTCGGATCGCCCGGCTGGCCGACGATGAGGCCGGTATTGCCCGGCTGCGCGGTCAGGAAGTCGAAATAATGCGCGTCGAAGGCGTTGCGGACCCAGGCGAAGGCGTTCCAGCCGCCCGCCGTCCGGTAGCCGAGGCGGAAGCTCGCCAGCGTAGTGCCGGGCGCCCACATGTAGAGCGACGGCGAAGGGCTGGACGAGAAGGAGGAGCGATAGCTCCAGTCGGTGCCGAGATAGGCCTCGTCCCCCGCTTTCCTGCCTGTGGGCACGGCGAATTCGCCGCCCCAGGAGGCCGAATATTTGGAGACGCCCGGCAGGCGCTGGCCGGAAATGTCGCAGACCTGCGGCCCGCCGGTCAGCTCCACCGGGCAGGGCGCGTCGGCGAAGGAGACATATTTGGCGTCGACATAGGCGCCGTTGGCATAGAGGCTGAGATGGCGGACCGGCGTGACCGAGAATTCCGCCTCGAGCCCCTGCACCCGCACCTTCTTCGCATTGGCGAGATAGCCGCGCAGCACGCCGACCGAGCCGTTCACCACGGTCGCCTGATAGTCGCCGATGTCGGTGCGGAAGGCAGCCAGGTTGAGGCGGGCGCGATTGGCGAACCACTCGGTTTTCAGCCCCGCCTCCAGATGGTTGACGCTCTCCGGCTTGACCGTCGCCGCCGACAGAGCGGGATTGCCGGCCGCGTCAGCGGGGAGGCCGGAGAGGTTGACGCCGCCCGATTTGAACGCCTTGGCGTAGGTGGCGTAGACCAGCACGTCCTTGGCCGGCTTCCACGAGACGTTGATGTCGCCGGTGAGGTTCGACGCGCTGAAATTCACGTTATAGGCCTGGGGCGCGAGGATCGAGCGCATCAGGGCCGCCTGCGCCGCGGTCGGATTGGCGAGGCCGCCGCTCATCACCGCATTGTAATCGGCCTTCTTCGAATCCCAGTTGAGCCGGAGGCCGGGCTGCACCCGCAAAGTGTCGGTGACGTTCCAGGTCAGCTGGCCGAAGGCGGCGAGGCTGTTGTTCTCGAAATGAATCCGGGTTTCCTGGCGAAGACCGTTCAGCAAAGCGGGGATGTTGGCGCTGGCGGGGCCGAGCAGCCACAGGCTGGCGGCGCTGCCCTGCTCCTGGATGCCGGTCGAGTCGATCACCTGGCGATAGGCGAAGGCGCCGAGCACATAGTCGATCCGGTGCTTGCCGTTCGAGGCGTAGCGGAATTCCTGGGTGAGCTGGCGCTGCTTCGAGGGATTGGCGGAGACGGTCGTGATCGGCAGGCCGATGAAGTCGCGGTCCGACGAGGGATACCAGTCCCAGAAGCGCCAGGCGGTGACCGAGGTCAGGGTGCCGCCGCCGAGCCGAAGCTCGCCGAGCAGCGACAGGCCGCCGAAATTCTGCGTCGCCTTCAGCGTCGAATCATTGTCGACCAGCCGGTCGAACGGATCGCGGCTCGGCACCGCATAGCCGGAGGCGGCGGCCAGCGATTCGAACTGGCGGTTCGCGTTGCGCAGGGTCGGCGCGACGCGGACGAAGAGCTGGGCGCAGCATTCGGGCGACTGGCGGTTGAAATCGGCCGAGAGCAGCAGGTCGAACCTGTCGGACGGCTTGAAGAAGAGGCTGCCGCGCGCGCCGATATTCCGCTGTCCGTTGACCCAGCGGCCCGTGTGGACATTGTAGAGGGTGCCGCGCCGCGTGGTGGCGGTGACGGCGAGGCGGCCGGCGAGCGTGTCGCTGAACGGGCCGGAGATCGACCCCTTCGCCTGGACGAAATCGAGATTGCCGGCCGACAGCTCGAACCGCCCCTCGGTTTGGAAGCTCGGGCGGCGGGTGGTAATGTTGAGCGCACCGGCGGTCGTGTTCTTGCCGTAGAGCGTCCCCTGCGGGCCGCGAAGCACCTCGATCCGATCGATGTCGATGAAGTCGAAAGAGGCGGCGGCGGGGCGGCTGTAATAGACCTGGTCGATATAGAGGCCGACGCCCTGCTCGATGCCGTCATTGGTGAGGCCGAAGGGCGCGCCCAGCCCGC
This sequence comes from Alphaproteobacteria bacterium, assembly GCA_028293025.1. Taxonomy (GTDB): domain Bacteria; phylum Pseudomonadota; class Alphaproteobacteria; order Sphingomonadales; family Sphingomonadaceae; genus Allosphingosinicella. The sequence continues at coordinate 920 of JAQGLF010000192.1, read as the reverse complement.
GGATGTTGATGTTCGAATTGCGCGGGTTGGAAGCGAAATATTGGACGCTCGGCTGCAATTGGGTGAGCCGTGAGACATTGTAGGTGCCGGTCGCCTCGAGCTGCTTGCCGCCGACCACCGAGACGGCGAGCGGCACGTCCTGGAGCTGCTCGTCGCGGCGGCGGTGGATGCCGGGGGCGCGGGCGCCGGCTGGTCCTGCGCCAGCAGCGGCGCCGGCATGGCGAACAGGGCGGCGCCGGCGGCAAGGGAAAGGCGCAATTCGGGCGTCGGCATGAGGGGGTTCCTGTTTTTTCCTGGAAGGTCGACCGGCGCTTCGCCGCTCAGGCGCGGATCCGGACAAGGACGCGGGTACAGGATTCGGGAACGAACGGAATGGAGGCAGGCGGCGGCGCGTCGAATGCCATGGGGGGCCCCTTTCGTCGGCGAGCGGCGGATTGGCCGATTCGCTGCAGCGGAATAGATACTCAACTCATTTGGTTGACAATAGGCCGAAGCCAGACCGTTTCGGGCCTGCGACGAACCGAACGGGATCCCTTCTGGCGCCCCCGTCATCCCGGCGAAAGCCGGGATCTCGGCACGGACCTGCGTGCCTTTCCGACCTGAGATCCCGGCTCGCGGCAAACGCCGCGGTTTATCCTGAGCCTGTCGAAGGGCCGGGATGACGCGGAAGCGTTGCGGGAAAAGGACACAAACCCTAAGCCCCCTATATGGACGAATTCTACCGCATCCGCCGCCTGCCGCCCTATGTGTTCGCCGAAGTGAATGCGATGAAGGCGGCGGCGCGGGCGCAGGGGGTCGACATCATCGACCTCGGCATGGGCAATCCGGACGGCACCCCGCCCGCCCATGTCATCGACAAATTGTGCGAGGTCGCACGGGATCCCAAGGCGCATCGTTATTCCGCCTCGAAGGGGATTGCC
>JAQGLF010000176.1 GCA_028293025.1 Alphaproteobacteria bacterium | reverse complement strand
CGATCTTCAGCCTGCTGATGTGGCTCTACGACCATATCGGCAATTTCGGCGTGGCGATCATCTGCCTCACCATCATCATCCGCACCCTGCTCTTCCCGATCGCCCAGAAGCAGTTCAAATCGATGGCGGCGATGCGCGTCGTCCAGCCCAAGATGAAGGTGATCCAGGACCGGCACAAGGACGACAAGCCGCGGATGCAGCAGGAGATATTGAAGCTGTACCAGGAGGAGAAGGTCAACCCGATGGCCGGCTGCCTGCCCATCTTCATCCAGATCCCGATCTTCTACGCCCTCTACAAGGTGCTGATGGTGTCGGTGGAGATGCGGCACAAGCCGTTCTTCCTCTGGATCAAGGACCTGTCGGCGCCCGATCCGCTGACGCCGGTCAACCTGTTCGGCTTCCTCCATTTCACCCCGCCGCCCTTCCTCGCGCTCGGCATCCTGCCGATCCTGCTCGGCATCACCATGTGGCTGCAGATGCGGCTCAATCCGCCCGCGACCGATCCGATGCAGCAGCAGATGATGGCGCTGATGCCCTGGTTCATGATGTTCATCTTCGCGCCCTTCGCGGCGGGCCTGCAGCTCTATTACGTCTGCAACAATCTCTACGGCCTGATCCAGCAGCGCTGGCTCTACGCCCGCTACGCGCCCGCCGACGAGAAGCCGAAGAAGCCGGCCAAGACGTGAGCGCGGAGCGCGCAGAGGAGCTGGACGCGCTGGCCCGGAAAATCTTCTCCGGGCCGATCGCCTTCTTGAAATCGGCGCCGGGGCTGAAATTCCTGCCCGATCCGGCGGTGCCGGAAGTGGCATTCGCCGGCCGGTCCAACGTCGGCAAATCGTCCCTGCTCAACAGGCTGACCAACCGCACGGCCCTCGCCCGCACCTCCAACACGCCCGGGCGGACGCAGGAGCTCAACTTCTTCGACGTCGGCGAGCCGCTCCGCTTCCGACTCGTCGACATGCCCGGCTACGGCTTCGCCAAGGCGCCCAAGGACATGCTGCGCAAGTGGCGGCATCTGGTGAACGATTATCTGCGCGGTCGGCCGGTGCTGAAGCGGGCGCTGGTGCTGGTCGATTCGCGTCACGGCCTCAAGGAGATCGACCGCGACATCATGAAGATGCTCGACGATGCGGCGGTCAGCTACCGCGTGGTTTTGACCAAGGCCGACAAGGTGAAGGCGAGCGAACTCGAGGCGGTCGAAAGCCAGACCGCCGAGGAAGCCCGCAAGCGCCCCGCCGCCCATCCCGAGATCATCGTCTCGTCGAGCGAGACGGGACTGGGCATGGACGCCCTGCGGCGGGCCGTGCTGGAGGCCGTGCTCTAAAAAATCCTCCCCTGCTTTTGCAGGGGAGGGGGACCATGCGCAGCATGGTGGAGGGGCCTCTTGAGCAGCAGGCCCCTCCACCGCGCTACGCGCGGTCCCCCTCCCCTCGAAATCGAGGGGAGGATCTGAATCAATACCCCATCAAAGCCAGGACTTCGCGGCGGCTGCGTTCGTCTTCGCGGAAGACGCCCATCATCCGGCTGGTGGTCATCATCACGCCGGGCGTGTGGACGCCGCGCGCGGTCATGCAGGCATGGGTCGCCTCGATCACCACCGCGACGCCCTGCGGCTTCAGATGCTCGCAGATGCAATCGGCGACCTGGGCGGTGAGCCGCTCCTGAACCTGCAGCCGCCGCGCGAAGCCGTGGAGGACGCGGGCCAGCTTCGAGATGCCGACGACGCGCTCGTTGGGCAGATAGGCGATCGAGGCCTTGCCGATGATCGGCGCGAGATGGTGCTCGCAATGCGACTGGAACGGGATGTCGCGCAGCAGCACGATCTCGTCATAGCCGCCGACCTCGTCGAAGGTACGGCTGAGATGGTGGGCGGGATCCTCTTCATAGCCGCGCGCATATTCCTTCCAGGCGCGGGCGACGCGGGCGGGCGTGTCGAGCAGCCCCTCGCGCGCCGGATCGTCCCCCGCCCAGCGGATGAGGGTGCGGACCGCTTCCTGCACGTCGTCCGGGACGGCGATCCTGGGCGCGGGGCGGACGAGGTCGCCGTCGGTCGTATCGCGCGCGTCGCCCATCTTCGCTCCTGCCTTTCAGAGACATGGCGACCCCGACAGGATTCGAACCTGTGGCCTACAGATTAGGAATCTGTCGCTCTATCCTGCTGAGCTACGGGGCCGCGTCCCCGCCGGTTACGGCGCGCGCGGGGCCGGGTCAATTCTCCGTGCCGGGATCGGCGACCGGAAAGGGCAAGGGAGCAACCGGGATGCCGTCATCGGCCAGGCCCTCGGCCTGCTCGCGGGTGGCGCGGCCGTGGATGGCGCGCGCTTCCGCTTCGCCGAGATGGATGGCGCGGGCCTCGTCGGCGAAGCGGTCGCCGACCGCCTCGGAGCCTTCGAGCATCTTCTTCTGCACCGCCGCCGCCGCGGCGAGCATCGCTTTCACCTTTGCCGGGTCGCCCGAGAAGATTTCAGGTCCCGACGGCGCCCCGGCATTGCCCTTGGCGCCCACGGCCGGCGCCATCGGCGCTTTGGCGACGTCCGGCGATCCGCATAACGGGCAGGAAACGAGGCCCCTGCCCTGCTGCGCCTCGTAATCGGCGGTCGAGCCGAACCAGGCTTCGAAGACATGACCCAGAGGCGCGCATTTGAGGTCGAAGATGATCAAGGAAGCTGCTCGGGCTCGGGGATCGGGCGGCGGTGGCTTATGGCGGGAAGGCGGCCGCGCACCTCGTCCACCCGCGCGAGGTCGATATCGGCATAGCCGAGGCCCTTTTCATCCCCCATGTCGAGCAGGACATCGCCCCAGGGGCCGATGACGAGGCTGTGGCCATAGGTTTCGCGGCCGTCCTCGTGCCGGCCCGACTGGGCGGCGGCGATCACGAACACCCCCGCCTCGATCGCCCGCGCCCGCATCAGCACGTGCCAGTGCGCCGCCCCCGTCGGCACGGTGAAGGCGGCCGGAATCGCGATCGCCTTCGCGCCCGCGTCGGTGAGCGCGCGATACAGGTCCGGGAAGCGCAAATCGTAGCAGATCGAGAGGCCGAGCGGCCCGACCGGCGTCGCCACCACCACCGCCCGCTCGCCCGGGGCGTAGGAGGCGGATTCGCGCCAGCTTTCGCCGGTCGGCAGGTCGACGTCGAACAGATGGAGCTTGTCGTAGGTCGCGCGGACGGCACCGCGATCGTCGAGGACGAAGCCGCGATTGGCCAGCCGCCCGTCCTCCCGCCGCAGCGCCAGCGAGCCGAGATGGACCCAGAGGCCGGAGCGGGCCGCGGCCTCGCGAACGGCGGCGAGCACCGGGTCGTCGGCTTCGCCATGAAGGAAAGCGGCGGCGCGCGCCCGGTCGCGGTCGAGGAGGCCGCTCATCTCCGGCGTGAACAGCATCGCCGCGCCGCCTTGCGCCGCTTCCTCGATCGCGGCGACGAGATCCCGTGCATTCGCTTCCGGATCGATTCCGGTCCGCGCCTGGTAGAGCGCGATACGGCTCATCCGCCGGCGAGCATCGGGTCGAGACGTCCGGAACGCTCCAGCTCGGCGAGGTCGTCGGAGCCGCCGACATGGCGGCCGTCGATGAAGATCTGCGGCACCGTATGGCGGCCGTTCGACCTCTCCATCATCTCGTCGCGCTTGCCGGGCAGGGTGTTGATCTCATATTCCTCATATTCGATCCCCTTCTGGCCGAGCAACGCCTTGGCCCGGGCGCAATAGGGGCAGCCGAACTTGGTGTAGATCTCGACCCGCGCCATTCGTCTTCGCTCCTTGCTTGCCGGCGGAGGTGACGCGCCGCCGGGCTGGTTGTCAATGTCCCGCGGCGGCCCCCGCGGGGCGATCCGGCGCCCTCTCGGCCTCGTCGCGCGCCCGATCGATCTTGCGCTGCGTCTTGCGGTCCGCGATCCAGCGCAGCGCCATGCCGAGGATCGACAGGATGGCGCCGGCGGCGACGCAGGCAAGGACGATCGGATCGGCCTTGGCGCTCTTCAGCGGCGGGTAAGCGAGCAGGAAAACGCTCAGGATCGAAATGAGATAACCGTGGCCCTTCAGGCTGTGTGCGTCCGTCTTCATGCCGTCACAAACGAGGAAATGCCCGATTGGATCAATCCGGGCTGTCGCCGACCACCCGCGCCCAGCACAGGATGGCGACCGAGGCGGCGCCGGCGCGCTTCAGCGCCTGGGCGCAGGCACCGGCGGTGGCGCCGCTGGTGAAGACGTCGTCGACGAGGATCACCCGGCGGCCGGCGAGCGCGCGCCGCCCCTCGTCGGACACCGCGAAGGCGCCCCGGACCGCGAGCGCCCGCTC
>JAQGLF010000157.1 GCA_028293025.1 Alphaproteobacteria bacterium | reverse complement strand
CGCTTCAATCTCGACCCCTTCCGCTTTCGAGACGTTGGCGAAATGGACGGCGAGCTTTTCGGCCGGGATGCGCCGCAAATCGAAACGCTGGCACCGCGACAGCACCGTCACCGGCACCTTGTTTACCTCGGTGGTTGCGAAGAGGAATTTCACATGCTCAGGTGGTTCCTCAAGAGTCTTGAGCAACGCATTGAAAGCATTCTTCGAAAGCATGTGGACTTCGTCGATGATGTAGATTTTGTAGCGCGCGCTGACGGAGGCATAGCGGACCGCGTCGATGATCTCGCGGATATCATCGACGCCGGTGTGCGAGGCCGCGTCCATCTCGATCACATCGATGTAGCGCCCCTCGGAGATCGCGCGGCATGGCTCGCACACGTTGCAGGGTGTGATTGTCTGCCCGCCCTGCCCGTCCGGACCGATGCAGTTCAGCGCCTTGGCGATGAGCCGCGCGGTCGACGTCTTGCCGACGCCGCGCACGCCGGTGAGCAGGAAGGCGTGGGCGAGCCGGTCGCGCTTGATCGCATTGCCCAGCGTCCGAACCATCGCATCCTGGCCGATCAGCTCGGCGAAGCTTTGCGGCCGGTATTTGCGCGCAAGCACGCGATAAGGCTGCGCCTTGGCCGGCTGCGGCGGCTCGTCGAGGCCGAGGCCGAAGGAGTCGGGTTCTGGGGAATCAGCGGGCATGGGGGAGAGACTAAAGCACCACTACTCGTCATGCCAGCGCAGGCTGGCATCCCAGCGAGAGCTTACACCGGCGTCTTTCCTCGCTGGGGCCCCAGCCCGCGGCTTTGCCGCGGTTTATCCTGAGCGCCCCCGCAGGCGGCGTCGAAGGGCTGGGGCGACGGCTCTGCCGTCGGTGGGAGCCGGAACGACCCGGAGTGAAATCGTTACGGCTGCTTCCTTCCGGACCTGACCGGGTTGGCGACAACTCCGTCCGCCCGACTCCCGCGGCGCATATGGTCGATCGGTGGGGCGGGCGCAAGAAGGAGCGCGATGCTCGCTCCCCCTCCGTTCGTTGGGGGATGAGGGCTAGGACCGTCACCGCCCCTGCATGTTGTACGCGCCGCCGGGCATGCGCACCGTCAGCGTGTCGAGATCGGACGTGAGGAATATCTGGCAAGCCAGGCGCGAATGGCGGGTGACGTGCATGGCGAGGTCGAGCAGATCCTCCTCCTCCTCACTCGCCCGCGGCAGCTTCGGGAAATCCTCCGCGTCGACGATGACGTGGCAGGTCGAGCAGGCCATTTGGCCTTCGCACGTGCCCTCGAGCGGCTGGCCGTCGGCCTGGGCGACGTCGAGCAGGCGCTCGCCGGCCGGCGCATCGACTTCGCGCACCCTGGTGCCGTCGGCGGAGAGGAAGCGGATGCGAGTCATGCGGCGAAGCTCAGCTGGCGATCGGCGGCATCGTCAATGAGCGCGAGCGCCTGGAGCAGATCCTCTTCCGTCGTATAGCGGCCGAAGCCCAAGCGGATGCTGGACCGCGCCTCGCGCTCCGACAGGCCGAGCGCGGCGAGGACGTGGCTCGGCCGGCCGGAGCCGCTGGCGCAGGCCGAGCCGGCGGAAAAGGCGATTTGGCGCAGCTCCGAAATCAGCCGCGCCGCGTCGATTCCCTCGCGGCGGAGGTTGAGATTGCCATGGTAGCGCTGCTCGGCCGAGCCGTTCAGCGTCCAGCCGGGCAATGTTGTCCGCGCCGCCTCCCACAGGCGCTCGATGCGGATGCGGTCCTCCGTTTCCCGTTCGGCGAGCAGGCGCGCGGCCTCGCCGAAGCCGACGCAGAGCGCCGGCGAAAGCGTCCCCGAGCGCAGGCCGCCTTCCTGTCCCCCCCCATGGAGCAGGGGATCGAGCGGGGTGCCGTCGCGCACCCACAGCGCGCCGATCCCCTTCGGCCCGTGCACCTTGTGGGCGGAGAGCGCGACCATGTCGCAGCTTTCGAGCGGCACGGGCACGCGGCCGAAGCCCTGGACGGCGTCGCAGAAGAACCAAGCGCCGCGGCTCCGGGCGAGCGCGCCGAGCGCCGCGACGGGCTGGATCACGCCGATCTCGTTATTGACCAGCATCGCCGCGACCAGCCCGGTCCGCCCGTCGACGCGGGCTTCGAGCAGGGCGAGGTCGACCAGGCCATCTTCCCTCACCGGCACCACGTCCACATCGAAGCCCTGACGACCGAGCCACTCGACCGTATCGAGGACGCAGGCATGTTCGGTCGCGATGGTGACGATCCGCCGCCGATCCGCCGGCAGCCGCGCCGCCGCGCCCTTCAGCGCCCAATTGGCGGCCTCGGTCGCGCCGGAGGTGAAGAAAAGCTTCCCCCCAACACGCTCGTCTCGAGCGAAGTCGAGGGGCGCATCCGATGGCTCTGTGCCAGCGCCCCTCGACTTCGCTCGGGACGAATGGGGGCTTGTGAGAGCCTCGAGCACGCGCTTCCGCGCCATTTCCACCGCGGCCGCGGCTTCACGGCCGAGCCGATGGCTGCTGTGCGGATTGGCGAAGCCCGTCTCCAGCCAAGGCCGCATCGCCGCCGCCGCTTCGGGCGCCAGTGGCGTCGTCGCCTGATAATCGAGATAGATCGGCGCGCTCACGCCGCCCGGCGCTTCCCGAACAAGGCGCGCCATTCGGCGAGCAACGCCTCGATATCGCCCTGCCGCGTCTGCGGGCCGAAGCTGATCCGGATCACCTCGCGCGCCGCCTCCTCGCTCCAGCCCATGGCGGCGAGGACATGGCTGGTCTTGAGGCTGCCCGACGAGCAGGCGCTGCCGGCCGAGACGGCGATGCCGGCAAGGTCGAGCTGCATCATCTGGGCGGCGGCGGGCATGCCCGGCATCCGGTAGCAGCCGATGGTGGCGATGCGCGGGGCGCCGGCGGCGACCATTTCCCCGCCCGCTTCGACGATGCCGGCATCGAGCAGGCTACGCAGACGTCTCGCCTCCTCGTACCAGCCATGGTCCGCTTCGAGGGCGGCGGCGAAGCCCATGATCAGGGGCATGGCGGGCGTGCCGGGGCGGAAGCCGCCCTCCTGGCCGCCGATCGCCGCGAGCGCCGCCGGGTCCCTGACCAGCAACGCCCCGATGCCCGGCGGGCCGCCGAGCTTATGGGCGGCGACCACCACGAAATCGGCATCCGGAAGCTGCAGCTTGCCGGCGCTCTGCGCGCAATCGGCGAGGAGCAGGCCGTCCACCGCCTTCACCCGGGCGACGATCTCCGCGAGGGGGTGGATCACGCCCGTCTCATTGTTGACCGCCTGCACGGCGACCAGAGGCGCCTCGCCCTCCGCCAGCGCGCGATCGAGATCGTCGAGGTCGAGCCTTCCGTCCGGCCCGACCGCGATCTGCCGTGCGTCGGGGGCGCTGCGCAGCACCGCCGGATGCTCGACCGCCGAGATGATGAAGCTGCCGGCATGGGCACGGGCGAAGACCAAAGCGATCGCCTCGGTCGCGCCGGAGGTGAAGACCAGGATGCCGTCCCAGCCGAGGGAAGCGGCGACGCGGCGGCGGCCATCCTCCATCATCGCGCGGGCCGTCCTTCCCTCCGCATGGGGGGAGGAGGGATTGGCCCAGGCCGCGCAGGCCTGTGCCATCGCCGACGCCGCTTCCGGCAGGATCGGCGTCGTAGAGGCGTGGTCCAGATAGATGCGCTGGCGCATCTTCAGCCTTTCAAATTGCGCGGCGGCGTTCACGGCCTATATAGGGCGCGTCCTGACACGGGGTCACCCCGTGCGACGCCCCTTCATCCAAAGCCATCGCAGGTGCAATGCCCGAAGTCATATTCCCCGGCCCCGAGGGCCGCCTCGAAGGCCGCTTCAGCCCGGGACCCCGCCCCCGCGCCCCTGTCGCCCTGATCCTCCACCCGCACCCGCAGGGCGGGGGCACGATGAACAATGCCATCGTCCAGGCGCTCTACAAGACCTTCGTCCGCCGCGGCTTCGCGACCCTGCGCTTCAACTTCCGCGGCGTCGGCAAGAGCCAGGGCGTGTTCGACAACGGCATCGGCGAGCTGTCCGACGCGGCTTCCGCGCTCGACTGGGTGCAGCAGATCCATCCGGAAGCCGAATCGACCTGGATCGCCGGCTTCAGCTTTGGTGCCTGGATCGGCATGCAGCTGCTGATGCGCCGGCCGGAAGTGCGCGGCTTCATCTCGATCGCGCCGCCCGCCAACATGTACGACTTCACCTTCCTCGCCCCCTGCCCCTCCTCGGGCATCATCGTCCAGGGCGAGGCGGACGAAGTGGTGACTCCGGGCGCCGTCCAGAAGCTGGTCGAGAAATTGCGGACGCAAAAGCACATCACCATCCACCACGACACGATTCCCGGCGCGAACCATTTCTTCGTCAACGAAATGCCGCAGCTGATGAAGTCGGTGGACGATTATCTCGACTTCCGTCTGGATCCGACCTGCCCGATCCGGTGAGCGTTTGCCCCGTCCGGGTACTACCCGAGCCAGCTCGGCCGAGGTCACATGCTCCCGAGCTCCGTTCCCCGGCGACGGGAATTTGAGATCCCGCGCTAGACGGCCCAGATCAGCACGTTGGCGACAAGCACGAGCGCGGCGACCACCATCAGCGCGCCGCGCTTCCTGTCGCCCCCTTTGACGATCAGCCACAGGCCCGCGCCGATCAGCAGGAAGGCGGCGAGCACGGCGATGGAGAGGAGGGTGGCGGCGAGGCCGGTCATCGGGCTTGGCGTTCGCAAAAAAGGGGCCGCCCTTTACGGTCGGTTAAGCCGCCTCCCATAGCATAAGCGCCATGTCCAGCGCCGATCGCCAGCACGCGCTCGACGAGGCGTTCGAACGGATCGAGGCATCGATCTTGCCGAGCCTGTCGCTCGTCCTCGATTCGCTGCTCGACGCGGCGGCCCTGGCGCGTCCGGGCGCCGACGCCGAAATCTATGCGGCGGAGCTAAGGACGATCGGCGCGGAGCTCGAATCGCTGACCCGGCAGATCGAAGCCATATCGGCGGCGTACAGCGCGCCGAAGCGCCGTCAGCGGGCCGCTGCATGGGTCTCCAGGATCCGCGCGTAAAGCAGCGGATCGACGTTCCCGCCCGAAATCACCACCACCGTATTTTCGCCGACATCGCCCGCTTTGCCGGCGAGCAGGGCGGCCAGCGCGACCGCGCCGCCCGGTTCGGCGACCAGGCGCAGGTGGCGCGCGGCGAAGGCCATCGCCGCCTCGATTTCCTGCTCGCTCACCCAGACGCCGCGGGCGCCGCTCGCGCGGAGCGCATCGAGCGTGAGCGGCGAAACCAATTTGGTCTGGAGCGCGTCGCAGCGCGTTGGCGGCGCCGGCTCGCGCACCGGCACTGGCCTGCCCGCTTCCAGCGAACGCGCCATGTCGTCCCAGCCTTCGGGTTCGACGGTGACGATCTCCGTGTCGGGGAGCGCCAGCGCGATTCCTGCCGAAAGCCCGCCGCCGCCGCAGGGCACGAGCAATTTGTCCGGCGCGCGCCCGAGCTGGGCGCCGATCTCGACGCCGGCGCTGCCCTGCCCCTCGATGACGTCGACGTCGTCGAAGGACGGCACCAGGGTCGCGCCTTTCTCCGCGGCCAGGCGGGCGCCGATCTCCTCCCTGCTCTCGGTCGCGCGGTCGTAGCCGACAATCGCCGCGCCGGCCGCGAGGGTCGCGTCGCGCTTCACCGCCGGCGCGTCGGAGGGCATGACGATGGTCGCGGGGATGCCGAGGCGACGCGCCGCGATGGCGACGCCCAAAGCGTGATTGCCGGACGAGAAGGCGACGACTCCGCGCCGCCGCGCGTCCTCGCCCAGCAGCAGCAGGCGGTTGGTGGCGCCGCGCAGCTTGAAGCTGCCGCCCTGTTGCAGGCATTCGGCCTTCACCCACAGGCGGACGCCGCGCCAGTCCAGGGGGAGCAAGGGCGTGCGAGTCACATGCGGTGCCACACGCTCCGCCGCAGCGCTGACACCGTTCGCCGTGGGCTTTCTGTCGCTCATGCAAGCCTCTGAAAAATCGGGAGGAAAAGCGGGTCTTTACAGGGGGGGAAGCGGGCCATATATCCGCCCCCGCTGCCCCATGGGGACTTCCAACCGCAAGGCAGCTTTTTCGTCAACTACCCCGTTGGAGGTCCCTTGAGTTGCACAATCACCATAATGCGCTGGGGCTAGCTGCCGCCCCCATTGGCAGCACCCAGGTTGCCGACATCGCGAAGGCGCGTCCGGCCCAGCCGGTCACGCTGATTCGTCCGCATGCCGCGAGGCGCGCGGCGCGCTTCTTCATCGAGGCGTTTCCGGGCCGTTCGCTCTACGCGGTGAAGGCGAATCCGTCGCCGGACCTGCTGCGCCTCCTGTGGGAGAGCGGCGTCACCCATTATGACGTCGCCTCGATCGCGGAGGTGCGCCTGATCGCCCGGACCCTGCCCGATGCCGTCCAATGCTTCATGCATCCGGTGAAGGCCGAGGAGGCGATCGAGGAAGCCTATTTCCAGCACAATGTCCGCACCTTCTCGCTCGACACGCTCGACGAGCTGGAGAAGATCGTCCGCGCCACGAACGGCGCGAGCGACCTCAATTTGTGCGTGCGCATCCGCGTTTCGTCCGACCATTCGAAATTGAGCCTCGCTTCCAAGTTCGGCGCCGAGCCGGACGAGATGAAGGCGCTGCTGCTGGCGACCCGCCAGGCGGCCGACGCGCTCGGCATCTGCTTCCATGTCGGCAGCCAGGCGATGACGCCCGCCGCCTATCATGAGGCGATGGAGCGGGTCCGCGCGGCGATCGTCGAAGCGGCGGTCACGGTCGACATCGTCGATGTCGGCGGCGGCTTCCCCTCCGTCTATCCCGGCATGGAGCCGCCGCCGCTCCAGGCCTATTTCGACGTCATCGCGCGCGGCTTCGAGAGCCTGCCCATCTCCTATTCCGCCGAGCTCTGGTGCGAGCCGGGCCGGGCGTTAAGCGCCGAATATGCGAGCCTGCTGGTCCGCGTCGAGAAGCGTCGCGGCGACCAGCTCTACATCAACGACGGCGCTTACGGGGCCCTGTTCGATGCCGCCCATATCGGCTGGCGCTTCCCGGTGAAGCTGGTCCGGGCCGTGCCGTCGGAAACGCGCGACATGGCGTTCAGCTTCTACGGCCCGACCTGCGACGATCTCGACCATATGGCGGGGCCGTTCCTGCTGCCGGCCGATATCGGCCCCGGCGACTATGTCGAGATCGGCATGCTCGGCGCTTATGGCTGCGCCATGCGGACCGCCTTTAACGGCTTCGGAGCGGTGACCACGATCGAGATGGCGGACGAGCCGATGGCGACGTTGTACGGCGACAGCGAGGAACGGGTCGCCCCGTCGCACGTCGTCACGCTGTAACGGCCGATTGCCCGGAGCGCGTCATTCCCGCGAAAGCGGGAATTCGGCTCCTTTGCGCAGAGCGAGAAAGGCTGGATCCCCTCCGGGGATGACGGTGGAATTGGAGATTGAAATGAACGAGCTGCCCCGCAACGACAACCGCAAGGCCGAGTTGCTCTCCACCATCGTCGAGCATGTCGACATCACGAGCTTCGACGCGCGCCCGATCGTCGATGCGATGAAGAAGATGAGCTTCACCAGCCGCGACCTCGGCCGCGCCGCCGACATCTACAATCAGATGCTGGCTGACAGGGATTGCTCGATCTTCCTGGTCATCGCCGGCTCGACATCGGCCGGCGGCTGCATGGACCTCTATGCCGAGCTCGTCCGCAACAACATGGTCGACGCGGTAGTCGCCACCGGCGCCACCATCGTCGACATGGATTTCTTCGAAGCGCTTGGACACAAACATTACCAGGCGCTGGAGATCCCCGACGACGACACGTTGCGGTCGCTCTACATCGACCGGATCTACGATACCTATATCGACGAGGAGCAGCTCCAGGAGACCGACCACACGATCGGCGAGATCGCGGACAGTCTCGAGCCCCGTCCCTATTCCTCGCGGGCTTTCATCCGCGAGATGGGCAAATGGCTGACCGAGAACGGCAAGAAGGAGAACAGCCTGGTCAAGCTCGCCTACGAGCATGACGTGCCGATCTTCTGTCCGGCCTTCACCGACAGCTCGGCCGGCTTCGGCCTGGTCAAGCACCAGGTCGACCGGATGAAGGCGGACAAGCCCTATCTCACGCTCGATTCGATCGCCGATTTCCGCGAGCTGACCGACATCAAGATCAAGGGCGGCACGTCCGGCCTGCTGATGATCGGCGGCGGCGTTCCGAAGAATTTCGTCCAGGATACGGTGGTCTGCGCCGAAATCCTCGGCCACGAGGTCGAGGTCCATAAATATGCGGTGCAGATCACCGTCGCCGACGTGCGCGACGGCGCCTGTTCCTCCTCGACCCTCCAAGAGGCGGCAAGCTGGGGCAAGGTGTCGACGGCGATGGAGCAGATGGTGTTCGCCGAAGCGACCAGCGTGCTGCCTTTGCTGGCGTCCGACGCTTACCATCGCGGCCATTGGCGCAACCGGGAACAGCGCCGCTTCGCGAAATTGTTCGACTGAGGCACCGCCTTCCTTTTCGTCATGCCGGGCTCGACCCGGCACCCATGAACACGGCCCGGGAAAAACCGGCCCCACAGCTGTCCATGGATCCCGGATCAAGTCCGGGATGACGGCACGAGGGGATACCGTCACCGGCGTCGCGGCCGCGGCGCCTCGCGGATGAGCAGGGTGCCGAGCAGGCCGAACGCCACCGCGGCGGTCATGTACCAGCCGGGGGCGATCGGGCTGCCCGTCCATCGGATCAAGGCCGTCTCGACGACCTGCGCCGTGCCGCCAAATAGGGCGATGGCAAGGGCATAGACCATGCCCAGCGACCCGGCGCGGATGCGCGCCGGCAGTGCCTCGACGAACAGCAGCATCGCCGGCGTCGACCCGAAGATGTGCAGCAGCGAAAGCAGCGCCGTCGCCGCGAGCAAAGCGGCGGGAGTAGGAAACCGGCTGAGCACCAGGAAGGACGGCACGGCGAGGACCAGCAGCGAGAGCCAGGGCAGGATCAGCAGCCGCTTGCGGCCGACCCGGTCGGCGAGCCAGCCGGCCGTCAAGTCGCTCGCGACGCTGACAAGGCCGAGCATGATCGTCGCTCCGAAGGCGGTGTTGACCGCCATGTGCAGCGTCGTCTGCGCATAAGTGGTGAGATAATCGAGCGTGTAATTGCTGATCGTCCCGGCGCCGAGGATCAGCATGCCGGCGCCGGCCACGACGAGGAACGGACGGACGCTCGCGCCGGCGGCCGGCCGCTCCTCCTCGGCCGGCAACGTCTCGACGAGCGTACGGCGCAGCATCAGGCCGAAAGGGACGATCGCCGCGCCGGCGAGGAAGGCGATTCTCCAGCCCCATGAGGCGAGCTGATCCGGCGTCAGCAAGGAGGACAGAGCGAAGCCGATCGTGCCGGCGGCGAGCACCGCCAGATCCGCCGTCGCATAATGGAGCGACACGAAGAAGCCGCGGCGATGCGGCGGCGCGGCTTCGAGGAGATAGGCGGTATTCGGCCCGACCTCGCCGCCGAGCGCGAAGCCCTGGAGCAGGCGGAACAGCACGGCGAGGATCGGCGCCGCCATTCCGGCCATGGCGTAAGACGGCGTCAGCGCGAGGCCGACGATGCCGACCCCCATCAGGGCGAAGGACAGGATCATGGCGGGCTTGCGCCCACGCCGGTCGGCGAAGCGGCCGATGACGAAGCCGCCGAGCGGCCGGGTGACGAAGCCGACGCCGAAGGTGGCGAGCGAGAGGATCAGCTTGTGGGCGCTGTCGCCGGGAAACAAGGCGCGCCCGATCTGCACCGCGAAGAAGGTGTAGGTGACGAAATCGTAGAATTCGAGCGCGTTGCCGACGACGACCGCGGCGATCTGCCGGGCGGTCGGCACGGAAGCGATCGGGGTCGTTTCTGCCATGTCGTCTGCCCCCGCTTCCCGCACAGGCTGTCATCCCGGCGCCGTCAAGGCAAGGCCCCGCCACGGCCTCAGTGCGGCGGCGTCGCCTGCGCGCAGGGATAAGCCGCCTGCACGCCGAGGATGACCGGGATCGCCGCATTGGCGTCCGGCGCTCCGGGATGGGCGCGCAGATAGGCGATGGCGGTGTTGGCGACCTGCTGATTGCTCACCTGGGGCGGGACGCAGACGTGCGGCCGGCCGAAATTGGCGATGCTCGTCGTGACATAGGAGTCGACGACGCCGAGCACGTAGGTGAGGCAGGCGGCGCCGTTCTCGCCGCAGACGGCGGTCAGCTGCTTCACCGAAACCCGGGTCGGATATTGGACCGGCGGCGCGGCCGGCGGCGCCGGCGCGGCCTGCCCCTGGGGCTGGACCGGGGCCGGGGCCGGGGCACGCGCCTGCGCGGCCATGGCCGGACCGGCGAGAGCGGCCGCCAGGCCGAACAGGTACGAACCGAACTTCATCGCGGCATCCTCCCTTATCTGCGCTTCTGCCCCGGAAAGCGGCCTGGATTCAACGGCCAATGACGGCCGGGCCGCCGCTTTGACTCGGCCGGTCTTCTGAGCCACCTTCCGGCCGGTTCAAGGGGGAGAAAGCAACATGACCCACAGCCCGATTCTGGCGCCGGTGGTGGCGCTCGTCGCCTGGTCGCTGGTGATGATGGTCTGGATGTACGCGGTGCGGTTCCCGGCGATGAAGCGCAAGGGGATCAGCCTCAAGGGCCGGATCGGCAGCAAGACCGGCGCGCTCGAGGGCGTGGTCGAGGACCAGGTCAATTGGAAGGCGCATAATTACAATCATCTGATGGAGCAGCCGACGCTGTTCTACGCGATCGCGCTGACGCTGGCGCTGATGGGCTCCGGCGGCAGCTGGAATTTGTGGCTGGGCTGGGCCTATGTCGCCTTCCGCGTCGCCCACAGCCTCGTCCAGGCGACGGTCAACGTCGTCCGCTGGCGTTTCTTCCTTTTCCTGGGCGGCTCGATCTGCCTCGCGGCGCTCACCCTCCACGCGGCGATGGCGCTGCTCCACGTCCACATGCACGGGTGAAGCCGCCGGCACTGCGGCCCCGCCCGGATCCGAATGGCCCAGCACGCATCGGTCAGGTTGCTCCGTGCGCGCGCAGCAGGCGCAATATCTCTTCCTGCTCCGCTCGCGCCTCCGGCGAGCCGGCACTACTACGCCCCGTGTTCCAGCTTGCGAGCAGCAATGGCGTTGAACCGCTCTTGTTTGCGGCACAGGCGTCGGCGCCGCCCTGAAGAAGGGCTGCCACGGCCGCGGCGCAGCGCGTTCGAACGGCACGGTGCAGCGGGGCAACGCCGCTCTTGTCCCGTGAATTCGGATCGGCGCCGGCTTCTATGAGGATGGCTATGACCGCCGCCTGGGCGGGCGGATTCCATCTGCGGGAGCCCGGCACGCCATCGCTGGCGTAATGGAGCGGCTCCGCACCGCGCCTGTTCCTCGCGCCGGAATCGGCGCCTTTGGCGATGAGATCGATGGCAATCTCCTTTTGATATGCCGCCCCCGCCATGTGGAGAGCGGTATCGCCCTCGTACATGTAGTGCAGGATTTCATCGAAAAAGTTGTCCTTCGCCGTTTGACGATCCGCGCCATGCAGGGCGCGTTGCCGTGCCAGTTGCGGCGAAGCCGCGAGCATTTCCGTGGCGGCTGCGACGTCGGCGCGGACAATCGCCTCAACCAACACCCTGAAGGGGCCCGTCTTGCTTCCGGCGGGTTTCATATTCCGACTCCGCGATCGTTTTCAGGCCACAGCGAGCAAGCGGCGAGAGCCTGGCGCATTCACGGGTTCACGCCCGGGCCGGGCCGCGTGAAGCGGCCGACCAGCTCGGCATGGGTCGACCAGCGGAACTGGCCGACCGGCTTCACCCCCTCGAGCCGATAGCCGCCGTCGACCAGCGTTTTCGCGTCGCGGGCGAAGGTCGCGGGATTGCACGAGACATAGGCGATGCGCGGCACCGAGGAGGCGGCGAGCATGGCGATCTGCTCGCGGGCGCCGGCGCGCGGCGGGTCGAGCACGACCGCCTCGAAACGATTGAGCTCGGCGAGGTCGAGCGGCCGGCGGAACAGGTCGCGATGCTCGGCGAAGATGGTACGACCGGCGCGGTTCGCAGCCGCCTTCAGGGCAAGCAAGGCGTCGCGCGAGCCTTCCGCCGCATAGATCCGGCCGTCGAGGGCGAAGGCGAAGGTGCCGAGGCCGGCGAAGAGATCGGCGACCAAAGCCGCCTCCCCCACCGCATCGCGGACGGCGGCGACCAGGGCCGCCTCTCCTTCCGCCGTCGCCTGCAGGAAGGCGGCGTGCGGCAGCGGCACGGCGACGCCGCCGAGCGTCACCGTCACTGGCTCGGGCTCCCATCGCGTCTGCGCGCCATAGCCGTCGTCCAGGGCAAGGCGGGCAAGGCGATGCTCGCGGGCGAAGGCGCCGAGCGCCTCGGCCGCCTCCAGGCCCTCCGCGTCGACCTTTTCGAGCAAAAGGTCGACGCCCTGGTCGGTCAGCGTCATCCTGACCCCAGCGCCCCCGCGTTGCGGCAGCAGGCCGGCGAGCAAGGCGCGGACCGGCGCGACCAGAGCGAACAATTCCGGCCGGAGGATGTGGCATTCGCGCATGTCGACGATGCGGTGGCTCGCCTCCGCGTTGAAGCCGAGCAGGACCTGGCGGCCGCGCCGCTCGGCCCGCAGCGACGCGCGGCGGCGGCTGTTCGGCGGCGAGAGATGAGCGGGCAGCATCTCCGGCGCATCCAGCCCCTGCGCGGCCAGCGCCGCGACGATGCGCTCGTCGAGATAGGCGGCGCAGGCCGAATCGTCGAGATGCTGGAGCTGGCAGCCGCCGCATTCGGGGAAGTGGCGGCAGGGCGGGATCCGGTGGTGCGGGCCGGACAAAATCTCGCCGGCCGGCGTCACGCGGTCGCCGGGCGCCGCGAGCTTCACGAAGCGGCCGCTCTCCGTCACCCCGTCGCCGCGGGCGGCGACGCGGATCACGACCTCCTCCGTCATTGGCACCCGGCGACGATGGAGGGGAGCGGACCGAGCAGGCCGTCGGCGATCAGCCCGGCTCCCGCCCGTTCGGCGGCGCGGCCGTGCAGCCAGACGCCGGCGCAGGCCGCGTCGAAGGCGTCGAGCCCGCGCGCGCGCATCGCAGCGATGATCCCGGTGAGGACGTCGCCGGTCCCGGCGGTGGCGAGCCAGGCGGGCGCAGGCGGTGCGATCGCCGCCCGCCCGTCCGGCGCGGCGACCACTGTGTCGGCGCCCTTGTAGACGATCACTGCACCCGCGATCTCGGCCGCGGCGCGCGTCTGTTCGATCTTGCTTCCGCCGAGGTCCGGGAACAGGCGCGCGAACTCGCCCTGGTGAGGCGTCAGGATCGCCATCTGGTCCGTCGCGCGCAGGCGGCCAGCGCCGGTGCGGGCGAGGAGGGTGAGCGCGTCGGCGTCGAGAACGACCGGCGCGGCCGCGGCAAGCGCCGCCTTCAGCGATTGCGCCGACTGCTCCGAAAGGCCGAGGCCGGGGCCGATGGCGAGCGCGCCGATCCG
The DNA here is from genome assembly GCA_028293025.1 of Alphaproteobacteria bacterium. GTDB lineage: Bacteria > Pseudomonadota > Alphaproteobacteria > Sphingomonadales > Sphingomonadaceae > Allosphingosinicella. Next base: position 4,950 of record JAQGLF010000157.1, on the reverse strand, counting down.
CGGATCGTCCGGCGCCCCCTCCCCGCTTTGGACGACCGCCAGGGGCACGCCGGCGACATGAGCGGCGCCGAAGATCCGGACATAGCCGGCGCCGGCCCGCGCCGCCGCCGAAGCGGCCAGAGCGGTCGCGCCCGGCATTTGGCCGGCGATGATGGCGACATAACCGCGCTTGTATTTGTGGTCGTCCGGGCCCGGCGCCGGCAGATGCGGGCGAGCGATCTCGACCAGGCGGCTCTCGGCGACAAGACCGATATCGACGATCGTCACCCGTCCCATGTGCCGTGCCGCCGGCTGGAGACGATGCGAGGGCTTCAGCGTCGCGAAGGTGATGGTGAGATCGAAATCGGGCACCGGCGAGAGGACCGCGCCGTCGTCGGTGGCGACGCCGCTCGGCAGGTCGATCGCGACCCGTATCCGCGCGGCGGCGGCAAGCTCGGCGAGACGCTGCACCACCGCCCCGTCGAGCCCTCGGGTCAGGCCGGTGCCGAACAGGGCATCGATCAGAAGCGGCCTTGGCTCCGCGTCGGCGAGAGAGACGATTGGCCCGCCCCACGCGTCCCGCGCCGCCCGCGCCGCTTCGCTCTTCGGCTCGGCGAGAGCAGCAACCTGCACCGCGATTCCGCGCGCACGCAGGTGGCGGGCGACGACATAGCCGTCGCCGCCATTATTGCCCGGCCCGCACAGGATCAAAGCGGGCACCGGCCCGGCGTAGCGCCGGATCGCCTCGGCGGCGCCGGCGCCGGCGCGCTCCATCAGGATTTCGACGGGTGTGCCGACGCCGATGGCGGCGGCTTCCGCGGCCCGCATCTCGTCCGCAGTGAGGATCGGCCGCGGCTTCATCGCAACATTTGCCGCGGCAGCCGGTAGCGGTCGCCGCCTACAGCCACCTCCACCCTGTTCGAGTCTTCGGCAATGATCCGCGCCGGCTCCGCGCCATCGGCGGCGGCGATCCGGCCGCGCGCCACGCGCAGCCGCCGGAAGCTTCCGGTCGGGCTGCGGAGGGTGAGGATCATCCCGTCCGCCGCGGCCGAGCGTTCGAGCGTGCAGCCGGTGCCGTAATCGCTCGCTCCATCGACGGCGCATTCGAAGGCCGGCGACGCCTCCGTTGCTGCCGCCGCCTGCTGGTTGCCGGACGCCGCGCCGCCGCAGGCCGATGCCAGCAAAGTCGCCGCGAGAACGGCCGCGCGCTTCATCGCCGCTTCGCCGCGGCGAGCCTTTGCGCCAGCTCGCCGGAGCCGAGCAAATCGTCGAAGTCCCGGTCCTGCCGTTCGTCGCTCGCCATTCCCGCCGCGGCGAGCCGCACACCCCGCTTCAGCGCCCGATGGCTGGCGGGGCTGCCGGCGACGATGGCGCAAGCGAGCCTCTCCGCCTCTTCGCGGGCGCTGTCGGCGGCGAGGATCTCGACCAGGCCGATGCGTGCCGCTTCGGCGGCATCGACGCTGCCGGCGCCGAGCAGCAGCCGCGCCGCCTGGCCGGGGCCGACCAGCCCGACGAGCCTGCCGATATCCTCCTGCGGATAGGAGATACCGAACTTGGCCGGCGTGATCGCGAAGGAGGCGCCGGGGCCGGCGATGCGGAGGTCGCAGGCCATGGCCAGCGCCACGCCGGCGCCGAAACAGGGGCCGTCCACCGCCGCCAGCGTCGGCATTTCGAGGCTCGCGAGCCGGTCGAGCGCTTCGCGCATGGCGAGGCGGAAGGATGTCCGCGCCGCCGCATCCTCGCCCATGGCAGCGAAATCGCCCAGGTCGGCGCCCGCGCAGAAGGCGGCGCCAGTTCCATAGACGATCAGGACCTTCGCTGCCGATTGCGACGCTTCCTCGACCACGCCCGACAAATCCGCCCAGCCCGCGGCCGGAATGGCGTTGCGCGCTTCGGGCCGGCTCAAGGTGAGCCGCGCAATGTCCTGCTCATGAGCGAGGTGGAACATGGCGGCGTGCTTGCCGCCGATGCCGGTCTTTGTCTCGCAAAAAAAGAGCCGGCCGCCCTTACTCCGGACGGCCGGCCCCAGAGGGAGCCATGGCGCCTGTCCGCTCGCGCGTGACCAGGGACCATGTCGCGAATGTCCACAGGAGCCCCCTCGGCCCATGCTTCGACCCGTCGCAGTGAGAGAGGCAAGGGCCGTGCCAGAACGCAAAGCCGCGTGGTACGATGGTTAAGAGGCGTCGGGCGCCGTTCCGCGATGGGACGCGCGGGTCAGCGGAGACGGCTGGAGAGCTGCCACCAGCTCGCATGATCGCGCCCGATCGCCGCCGCCGCGGCGTCGCGCTCGGCCTCGCCGGCGAATAAGGCGAAGCAGGTCGCGCCGGAGCCGGACATGCGCGCGATCTGGACGCCGTCGCATCGTCCGAGGACGGCGAGCATTTCGGCAATGACCGGCGCGAGCGCGATCGCCGCCGGCTCGAGATCGTTGCGGCCCGCCGCCGGGTCCTGCGGCAGCGACCCCCGGTCGACGCCGTCCCAGGCCGCGAAGACCTCGGCCGTCGAGAGTGCGATGCCGGGATTGACGAGCAGAAGCGGCGTTCCGGCAAGGCTGCCGGTCCAGGGAACCAGCGCGTCGCCCTTTCCGTCGCCGCGCAAGCTCCGCGAGAGCAGGCAGGCGGGGACATCCGCGCCCAGCGCGCGGGCGATGGCGAGAAGATCCGGTTCGGAAGCATCGAGATTCCAGAAGCGGGCGAGAAGGCGCAATGCCGCACCGGCATCGGCCGAGCCGCCGCCGATGCCCGAGGCGACCGGCAGCCGCTTGTCGAGCACCAGCCGCGCCCCGGCGGCAACTCCGTAGCGGGCGGCCAGCGCCCGCGCCGCTTTCAGGACGAGATTGTCCGCCTCGCCCTGCAGCGCGGCCGCGAAGGGACCCTCGACGTCGAGGCCGATCCCCTGCCCCGCCGCCACGCGCAGCCGGTCGCCCTGTTCGGCGAAGGCGAAGATCGTCTCGATCCGATGATAGCCGTCCGGCCGCCGCGCCCGCACGCGCAATGCGAGATTGACCTTCGCATAGGCCGTCTCGTCCATCAGGGCGCGGAGAGGTCCGGCCTCAAGCCCGTATCGATCTTCGTGCGGAGGCGCGTCGTCGCCTTGCCCTCGGCGTAAACGAGCGCCGCCCGCCAGGCGTAGCGCGCCTCGTAGCGGCGGCCGGCGGCGTAATAAGCGTCGCCGAGATGCTCGTTGATCGAGGCGTCGGCGGGCTGCCCCTGCGCCGCCTTCTCGAGCAAAGCGACGGCGCCCGGAACGTCGCCCTTCACGTACAGCGCCCAGCCGAGCGAGTCGGTGATCGCGCTGTCGTCCGGCTGGAGGCGGCTCGCCTCACGGATCAGCCGCTCGGCCTCGGCGATATTCTCGCGCCGTTCGAGCTGCGAGTAACCGAGGAAGTTGAGCACCACCGCCTCGTGCGGGGCCAGCCGGTACGCCTCCTCGAGCGCGGCTCTGGCCCGCGGCCATTGGTCCGCCTGGCTGAGCGCGTTGGCCTGGAGCATCAGCACGGTCCAGCGCGGATGCCCCGCTTCCTTGCCGTCGCCCACCAGCGCCAGCGCGCGCGCATAGGCGTCGGCCGCGTCGCCGAAATGCTCGGTCTGGGTGAGGGTGTCGCCGAGCCGCAGCCAGGCTTCGAGCGACCCCGGCTCCCGCGCCGTGGCGGCGCGGGCGAGGCCGATCGCTTCGTCCTTCCGTCCCGCCTCGGCGAGGATGACGAGGCGGCGCTCGATCGCATTTTCGGCCAGCGGATCGTCGGTCGCGACGTGCGACAGGGCAGCCAGCGCCGCGTCCGGCCGTTTGCGGGCGCTCAGCAGCTCCGCGCTGAGCAGCCAGGCTTCGCCATTGTCGGGGGCGAGGAAGGTGGCGATGCGCGAGAAGCTCAAGGCCATTTCCTGCACCTGCTGCGCGTTGAGATCGACGGCGACGCGCAGCAGGAAATCGGCGACGCCGGCGGCAGGCGCGGCCATGCCGCCGTCCAGCTGTCCCTTCGCCGCCAGGCGCTGCCGGGCGCGGAGCAGGATCACCGACTCGCCCTGCAGCAGCGCGTCGGCGCCCGCGTGGTCGCCCTTGCGGGCGAGGATCGCGGCGGCGGCGACGCGCAGCCGCGCGGAGCGTACGCCCTCCTCTTTGAGCAACGGCTCGAGCGCCGCTTTGCCCTCGGCGGTGCGGCCGAGCGCGAGCAGGATCAAGGCCGTCTGCTCGGGCGCGTAACCGGTGCCAAGCGCATTGCCCTTGGTTCCTTCGAGCAAGGCGATCGGATCGCCCTTGCCCGTGCCGACCGCTTCCCAGGCGCGCAGGATCGGGATGGCGAAGGAGAAGACCTCGTCGGTGCTGAGCTTGCCGATCTGGTCGTCGGCGGCCTGCCAGCGGCCCGACTTCAGCGCTTCGCCGGCGAGTAGGATGCGGCCGTCGGGGGTCAGCTTACCGGCGGTGTCCAGCGTGCGCGCGGCGGAGAGGGCGAGCGCCTCATCGCCGTTCGCCAGCCCTTCCGCCAGAGCGCGGGCGGCGAGCACGTCGTTGCCGGGCGCGAGCGCGAGCGCAGCGGCGTAGCGGTGGGTCGCCTCGTCGCCGGCGCCGGCGACGGCGGCGACGCGGGCGTGGACGTAAGCGAGAAGCGCGTCCTCGTCGGTGGCGGCGAGAGCGGGCGCGGCCGTGCCGAGCAGCAAAAAGGCGGCGAGATTTCTACATGTTCGGATAATTGGGTCCTCCCCCGCCTTCGGGCACCACCCAGTTGATGTTCTGGGTCGGGTCCTTGATGTCGCAGGTCTTGCAGTGGACGCAATTCTGCGCGTTGATCTGGAGGCGCGTTCGGCCGCCCTCCTCGACGAATTCATAGACTCCCGCGGGGCAATATCTTTGCTCCGGCCCGGCATAGACGGGCAGGTTCACCTCGGTCGGTATCTCGGCATTCTTGAGCGTGAGGTGAACCGGCTGGTCCTCCTCGTGATTGGTGTTGGAGACGAACACCGAGGAGAGGCGATC
>JAQGLF010000138.1 GCA_028293025.1 Alphaproteobacteria bacterium | reverse complement strand
AGATAGGCGCGCTCGCCCGCAACCTTGTCCGGCACCAGCATCTCGTCCGCCAGCGCCTCGATCCGACGCGCCTCGGGAAGCTCGGGGAAGAGCCGCCGCACGCGCAGCATCAGCCACCAGCCGTGGACGCAGCTGTGCCAGTCGAAGCTGCCGAAGAAGATCGGGTGAAGCGCGCGCGGGCCGAGCACGTCCTCGGGCCCGTCCATGACATGGTCGAGCTTGTGCGGATATTCGCGGGTGACGTGGTCGAGCGCGATGGCGGCGAAGCGGCCAGCAGTTTCGGGGGTGAGCTGATGGGTCATCGGAAGGCCAGGAAGTAGATGAGGAGGAGGTTGCAGGCGAGCAAGGGAATGGCGGTGCCGACCTGCGCCTTCACCACCGCGTTGCGGTCCTTGAGATCGAGCAAGGCGGCGGGGACGATGTTGAAATTGGCCGCCATGGGCGTCATCAACGTGCCGCAGAAGCCGGCCAGCATGCCGATCGCGCAGACCGCCGCCGGATTGCCGTGATATTGGTGGATCAGGATCGGCAGCCCGATCGCCCCGGTCATCACCGGGAAGGCAGCGAAGGCATTGCCCATGATCATCGTGAACACGGCCATGCCGATGCCGTAAAGGGCCACCGCGGCGACCAGGCTGCCCTGCGGAAGGACGTGCGTCGCGATGCCGCCGACTACCTCGCCGACACCCGCCAGCGCGAAGACCGCGCCGAGCGCGGCGAGCATCTGCGGCAGCACCGCAGCCCAGCCCACCGAGTCCATCAGCCTGCGGCCTTCCTGCAGCGGCGCCAGCAGCGGCGGCCGCAGCCAGGCATAGCCGATGGCAAGCGCGATCAGCACGCCGGCACCGAGCGAGATCAGGGTTGCCTGCTTGGGATCGATCCAGCCGCTATTCTTGAGGACGAGCGTGCCGAGCAGGGCCGTGATCGGGATGACGAGCGCGGGGAGGAACAACCGGTTGCCGCGGCGCTCGGACGAGGCGGCCCGCTCTTCCGCGCTGGTGGTCGGCGGATTGCCGCGGCCGAGGGCGCCGAAGCCGGCGAGCCCGACGAGGCAGAGGACGAGGACGCCGTTACCGAGATCGCCGAGGAAATCGCCGAAGAAGAAGCTGACGGCGATCAAACCCCAAAAGGCCGCATTGCCGAAGCGCTTGCCGTTGGAGCGGTCGGAGACGCTGAGCAAAGCGAATGCCGCGAACATCACCCCGATGAGAACGTAGAGCCAGGTCAGCGTGATCATTCGCCCGCCTCTTGTACCCTGCGTTTTGCAAGGGAGCGGTCCAGAAGCAGAAGCCGCGTCGCATGGATCAGGAAGGCGAGCACCGCGGTCGGAATCGCGAAGACCGAAAGCTGCAGCGGCGCCAGCTTGATTCCGTTCTGCTCGAGGAAGCCGACCATCAGCAGGATCGAGCCGATGGCGATGAAGATGTCCTCGCCGAAGAACAGTCCGACATTGTCGGTTGCCGCGGCATAGGCCTTGACCCGTTCGCGGCCGGCTTCGTCGATCGTCGGAGCCTGCTTCTCCGCGGCCGCTTCCGCCATCGGCGCCACCAGTGGCCGCACGGTTTGGGCGGGGCCCGCGATCGAGGTCAGGCCGAAGCTGGCGGTGATCTGGCGGAAGAAGAGATAGGCAATGAGCAGCCGCCCCGTCGTCGCCCCTCGCATTCCAGCAATCAGAGTCCGCGCGCGTTGCTGGAGGCCGTAGCGTTCGAGCAGGCCGATGACCGGAAGCAAGATGTAGATGATCGTGACGAAGCGGTTGTCATTGAACGCCTTGCCGAAGGCGGCGATCACCTGGAGCAGGCCCTTGCCGGCGATCAGCCCGGTCGTCAGGGCGGCGACGGTGACGACGAGCAGGGGATTGAGGCGCAGCGCGAAGCCGACGACGACGATGAGGATGCCGAGGAGGACCCAGTCGTTCACGATGCTCCATAGCCTCCCCCGCCCGGAGTCTCGATCACGAACAGGTCTCCCGGCGCCATCTCGGCCGAAGCGGTGGCGCTCAGCGTCTCGACCCGCCCGTCCGCCCGCACCACGCGGTTGACGCCAGCCGCGGCATCGCCGCCGCCCTCGATGCCCCGTGGCGCCACACGGCGGCGGTTCGAGAGGATGCCTGCATGCATCGGCTCACGAAAGCGCAGGTGCCGCTCGACCCCGTCGCCGCCGCGCTGCCGCCCCTCCCCGCCCGAATCGCGGCGGATGGCGAAGCGCTCGATCAACACCGGATAGCGCGTCTCGAGAATCTCGGGATCGGTGAGCCGGCTGTTGGTCATGTGCGTCTGCACCGCGCTCGCCCCGTCGAAATCCGGTCCGGCCCCGGCGCCGCCCGCGATCGTCTCATAATATTGATGGCGATCATTGCCGAAGGTGAAATTGTTCATCGTCCCCTGGCTCGGCGCCAGCGCGCGGCAGGCGGCGAAGAGCGCGTCGGTGACCACCTGGCTGGTCTCCACATTTCCCGCCACGACGGCCGCCGGATAATGCGGGTTGAGCATCGATCCCTCCGGCACGACGAGCGTGATCGGCCTCAGGCAGCCATCGTTCATCGGGATCGCATCGTCGACCATGGTGCGGAAGACGTAGAGCGTCGCGGCGCGGCAGATCGAAACTGGCGCGTTGAAATTGTCCGGAAGCTGCGCGCTGGTGCCGGTGAAATCGACGATCGCCGAGCGGCTCTCCGCATCGACGGTGATCGCGACGCAGATTTCGGCGCCATTGTCCATCTTGTAGCGGAAGCTGCCGTTGCCGAGGCGTCCGATCAGCCGCCGCACCGCCTCCTCGGCATTGGCCTGGACGTGGACCATATAGGCGTCGACCGTCTCGCGGCCATAATCTCCGGCGACGCGCCGCAGCTCGGCGGCGCCGCGCGCGCAGGCGGCGACCTGCGCCTTCAGATCGGAGATATTGCGGTTCGGCCGCCGCGCCGGCCAGTCGCCCGAAGCGAGCAGGGCCCGTATCTCCGCCTCCAGGAAACGGCCCTCGTCGACCAGCAGGACATTGTCGATCAGCACGCCTTCCTCGAGGATCGTCCGGCTGTCGGGCGGCATCGAGCCCGGCGCGATGCCGCCGATATCGGCATGGTGACCACGGGCAGCGACGTACCAGGCCGGCGCGTCCGCGCCGTCGAGGAAGACGGGCATGATCACGGTGATGTCGGGCAGATGGGTGCCGCCGCGATAGGGGGCGTTGAGAACGTAGACGTCGCCCGGCTTCATGCCCCGCCCGTCGCGCGCCCCTCGATCGGTACCCGGGCCGCGCGCCTCGATGATGGTGCGGATGCTGTCGCCCATCGAGCCGAGATGGACCGGGATATGCGGCGCATTCGCGATCAGCGCGCCCTCGCCGTCGAACAGCGCGCAGGAGAAATCGAGCCGCTCCTTGATGTTGACCGAGCTCGCCGTGTTCCGGAGCGCGACGCCCATCTCCTCGGCAATCGCCATGAACAGGTTGTTGAACACCTCGAGCATCACCGGATCCGCCTCGGTCCCGGCGGCCCGCGCGGCTTGGCGGGGGGCCGACCGGGTGAGGATGAGATTGCCGAGCCGGTCGACCTCGGCCTGCCATCCGGGCTCGACCACGGTCGTGGCGGAGGGATCGATGATGAGGGCTGGGCCGGGGATGCGGGCACCGGCCTGAAGGGCGACGCGGTCGATCACTCGATCCTCCCCCGGATTTCCGGGGGAGGGGGACCGCCTGAAAGCCGGTGGAGGGGCCTGGCGCGGCGGGAAAGCCCCTCCACCACCCTTCGGGTGGTCCCCCTCCCCTGCCAAGGCAGGGGAGGATTTTCCGATCGCCTCGACGATCGCCGTCTCCACCACGACCGGCGTCTCGGGCGAGAGGAAGCCGAAGCGGGTGCGGTGGGCCTCCTCGAAGGCGGTGCGCATCGCATCCACCGATGCGACCTCCACTTCCAAACTGGTGTCGCTCCCCTCGTAGCGAAGCGCGGCCCGTCGGCGGATTTCGGCCTCCTCCACGCCCTGCGCGCGCAACGCGGCACTCGCCTCCTCCGCAAGCTCGTCCAGCACTGCCTCCAGCACCTCGCCGGCGACGCTGCGCTGGCGCAGCTCGACCATGTCGGCGAGGCCCATGCCGTAGGCGCTGAGCACGCCGGCGAGCGGGTGGATCATCACCCGCTCCATCCCCAGCGCGTCGGCGACCAGGCAGGCATGCTGGCCGCCGGCGCCGCCGAAACATTGGAGCGTGTAGCGCGTCACGTCGTGGCCGCGCGCGATCGAGATCTTCTTGATCGCGCTCGCCATGGCGTCGACGGCGATCCGCACGAAGCCTTCCGCCGCCTCCCGCTCGGTCATCCCGGCTTCGGCGGCGATCGCCGCGCAAAGCGCGCGCGACGCCTCGGCGTCGATCGGCTGGTCGCCGCCGGGGCCGAACACGGCCGGGAAATGCTCCGGCCGGATCTTGCCCAGCACGACGTTGCAGTCGGTGACGGTGAGCGGGCCGCCGCGCCGGTAGCAGGCGGGGCCGGGAACGGCGCCCCCACTGTCCGGCCCGACGCGGAAGCGGCTGCCGTCGAAATGGCAGATCGAGCCGCCGCCCGCCGCCACCGTGTGGATTTCCAGCATCGGCGCCCGCACGCGAACGCCGGCGACCATCGTCTCGCTGGTCCGCTCATAGGCGCCGGCATAATGGGAGACGTCGGTCGAGGTGCCGCCCATGTCGAAGCCGATCACCCGGTCGAAGCCGGCGGCGGCCGCGGTCTTGACCATGCCGACGATGCCGCCGGCGGGGCCGGAGAGGATCGCGTCCTTGCCCTGGAAGGCGGACGCATCGGTCAGCCCCCCGCTCGACTGCATGAAGAAGAGGAGGGTCTCTTTCCCCAGCGCCGCCACCACGCGGTCGACATAGCGGCGCAGCACGGGCGATAGATAGGCGTCGACCACGGTCGTATCGCCGCGGCCGACCAGCTTGATCAGCGGCCCCACCTTGTGACTGGTCGAGACCTGGGTGAAGCCGATCTCCAACGCGATCGCCTCCAGCGCCGCTTCGTGCGCGGTCCAGCGCCAGCCGTGCATCAGCACGATGGCAAGGGCGCGCCGGCCCTCGTCGAAGGCGTCCTGCAGCGCGCGCCGCGCCGCTTCCGCGTCGAGCGGCCGCAGCACCTCGCCTTCGGCGGTCACGCGCTCGTCGATCTCGATCGCCCGCTCGTAGAGCGGTTCGGGCAACACGATGTTGCGCGCGAAGATGTCGGGGCGGGCCTGGTAGCCGATCCTGAGGGCGTCGCCGAAGCCGCCGGTGATGGCGAGGACAAGCGGCTCGCCCTTGCGCTCGAGGAGGGCGTTGGTGGCGACGGTGGTGCCCATCTTCACCGCCTCGAGCGGCGCCCTTCGACCCTGCTCAGGACAGGCCTCGCCATAGTCCCGCATCAGTCGCCCGATGCCCTCGACCGCGGCGTCGTCATAATGTTCGGGATTGTCGGACAGCAATTTGGTGTTGAGCAGCCGCCCGTCCGGCGCACGCGCGACCACGTCGGTGAAGGTGCCGCCGCGGTCGATCGAGAAGGACCAGCGCCCGGTCGTCATAGGAAGACCGGGCGCCGGAGTTCAGCCAATATGCGCCTGGCCGACCATGCAATAGAGCATCGGGATCGACAGGATCAGATTGGTCCGCGACGCCATCATCGCGAGGCTCGCCGAGGCCGCCTTCTTCACATCGTCGGAGGGGACGATGCCGAGCGCGCGCTTCTGGTTCGGCCAGATCACGAACCACACATTGGCGGCCATGATGATCCCGAGCCACAAGCCGATGCCGATCGTCTTGAAACCGGCCTTCAGGGTCAGCGCGTTGCCGATATAGCCGGGCTGGCTCATCTCGGCGAGGATCAGGCCGATCACCACCGTGGCCACCGCCGCCCAGCGGAACCAGAACAGGGCGGCCGGCGCGATATATTTGGAGACGGCCGGCTTCAGCTCGGCCGGCACCTTCGGCATGGTCGGGATCTGGACGAAGTTGAAATAATAGAGAAGGCCGATCCAGAGGATGCCAGCGAAGATGTGGAGGAAGCGGACCCAGCCGACCCAGTAAGCGTTGCCCGAGCCGATCAGGGAGCCGTGGAGGCCGACCATCGCCGCCACCAGCAGCACGATTCCGATCAGCAGCGCGATGTGGAAATTTCCAAGGATCTTGGCCATTGCGTAACCCCCTTTTTCTGACTGTCGCCTCCCCTCTACCGCAGCCGCCCCCTCTCAGTCGAGCCGCCACATGATGCTCTGGGAAAGCGGCGTCCACAGGCCGGTCCTGATCCCCGCCTGGCGCAGCGCCTGGCCGGGCCAGCTGTTGCAGGTATAGACCGCGTTATAGGGGCCGATCGCCTCGTAGAAGATATCGGAATTGCCGTAACCGCGGCCGAGCAGGGGGATGGTCCGCCCCTGCGGATCGGTGCGGAAGGTGCCGCGCATGAAGCGGACCAGCCGGACATATTCGTCATGGCTGAGCATGATCGGCCGCTGGATGTCGCTCGGCTGGGGATCGTTGTCGTGATCGGCGTGGACGAGGCTGTCGCCGCTCCCGACCAGGGCCCAGAAGGCGTTGCGGACGGTCAGGTCAGCCCAGGTCGGCGTGTTCAAATAGAATTGGCGGTTGCCGTAGCCGATCGCGACATAATTGCCATTGCCCCAGCGCGGGTCCTTCAAATCCTTGCCGGGAACGAGCGGACGCCAGTCCATCTCCGACGTCACCTTCGGCACCATGATCCAGGTGTGGACGCCGTTGGTGCGGACGAAGACGCGCACGCCCTGCTTCGCCTCGTGCCAGCCCGGATTGGCGGGAATCGCGCCGAGGATCAGCGCGGCGAGCAGATAGAGCAGAGGCACGGCGACGAGGCCCCCGGAGACGTAGAGAAAGATGCGCAGCGCCCGTTTCACCGAGGCGCAGGCTAAGGTCTAGGGGCGGCATCGCAAGGGCCAAAACGGGCAAGACGGCTTGCGGATCATCCCCGGCGCCCGCAGGGAGGATCGATGAGCGCGTGGACGATCGGCATTATCGGCGGCTCCGGTCTCTACGAGATCGAGGCCCTGGAGGAGGTCCAGCGTGTCGCCTTCGGCACGCCCTGGGGTGCGCCGTCCGACGAGCTGACGCTCGGCCGGCTCCACGGAATCCGCTTCGTCTTCCTTCCCCGCCACGGGCGCGGCCACCATATCGCACCCGGCGACGTCAATTATCGCGCCAACATCGACGCGCTGAAGCGGGCCGGCTGCACGGACGTGGTCGCGATTTCCGCCATCGGCTCGCTGCGCGAAGAGCTGCCGCCGGGACGGTTCGTCATCGTCGACCAGTTCGTCGACCGCACCGTCGGGCGGGCGGCGAGCTTCTTCGGCACCGGCCTCGTCGCCCATGTCTCGATGGCCGATCCGGTCTGCCCGCGCCTGTCGCGCCTGGCCGCGGATGCCGCCGAGTCGGCGGGCGCCGAGGTGACCCGCGGCGGCTCCTATCTCGCCATGGAGGGGCCGCAATTCTCCTCACGCGCCGAAAGCGAGCTCTACCGGCAATGGGGCTGCGACGTGATCGGCATGACCGCCATGCCCGAGGCGAAGCTCGCCCGCGAGGCGGAGCTGCCTTATGCCCTGGTCGGGATGGTAACCGATTACGATTGCTGGCGAGCGGGCGAGGCGGTGGATGTGGCCGAGGTGCTGACCCAGCTCCAGGCCAATGCCGGCACGGCGCGGCACCTGGTAGAAGCGCTCGCGCAATCGCTGCCGCCGGAGCGGGCGCCCTCGCCGATCGACACCAACCTCGACTCCGCCTTGATCACCGCCCCCGCGGCGCGCGATCCGGCGATGCTGAAGAAGCTCGACGCCGTCTGCCGGCGGACGCTGAAGACCTAGGCCGGTGCAGCGCGCCCTCCCGCCTTATGCCGAATTGCTCGGCCTCAGCACGCGCCGCGGCGAGGATGGCGAGCTGCTTTGGGTGATGCCGTTTCGAGAGGAGGTGATCGGCCGGCCCGGCTTCCTCCACGGCGGCGCCATCGCCGGGCTGCTCGAATTCGCCGCGCTCGGCACGCTTTACGAAAGCCTCGGCGAGGATGCCGGGGTGAGCGCGAGCCCGATCAACGTCAGCATCGATTTCATGCGCGGCGGCGGCGAGCACGAAACCTATGCCGCCGCCACCATCACCCGCCTCGGCAAGAGAATCGCCAATGTCGAAGCCCATGCCTGGCAGCAGGACCGCGCCAAGCCGATCGCCGCGGCGCGGATGAACCTCCTGCTGCGGCGGAGGTGATTCTCCGTTTTCGCGCAGAGACGCAGAGTCGCAGAGATGCTTCAGACAATCATGGCCGAGCGCCTATTCGAGCAGGCGGAGAGATAGAGCTTCGCTCGGACTCTCTGCGTCTCTGCGCGAACCCTCTACCCGCCGCGCTTCAGCGTCTCCCGGGCGATGACGAGCTGCTGGATCTGGCTGGTGCCTTCGTAGATGCGGAACAACCGCACGTCGCGATAGAGCCGCTCGATGCCGTAATCGGCGATGTAACCGGCGCCGCCGAAAATCTGGACGGCGCGATCGGCGACGCGGCCGACCATCTCGCTCGCGAAATATTTGGCGGCGGCGGCTTCGAGGGTGATCGGCGCGCCCTCGTCCTTCAAAGCCGCGGCTTCGAGCACCAGCGCCCGCGCGGCCATCGCTTCCGTCTTGGAATCGGCGATCATCGCCTGGATCAGCTGGAAGTCGGCGATCGGCTTGCCGAACTGCCTGCGCTCCGACGCATAAGCGACGCTGTCGGCGAGCAGCCGCTCGGCGATGCCGACGCAGACGGCGGCGATGTGCAGCCGGCCGCGATCGAGCACCCGCATCGCGATCCGGAACCCCTCGCCTTCCTCGCCCAGGCGGTTCGCGACCGGCACCGGCGCTTCGTCGAAATTCACATCGCAGACATGGGCGCCCTGCTGGCCCATTTTCTTCTCGGGCTTGCCGATGCTGACGCCCCGGAGATCGGCCGGAACCAGGAAGGCGGAGACGCCGCGCGCGCCGGGCTCACCCGTCCGCGCCATCACCGTGAACAGACTTGCCTTGTCGGCATTGGTGATGAAGCGCTTCGCGCCGGAGAGGCGATAGACCTCGCCGTCGCGCACGGCCTTCGTCTGCACCGACGCGCTGTCCGAGCCGGCGCCGGGCTCGGTCAGCGCGAAGCTGGTGACGATCTCGCCGCTCGCGATCCGCGGGAGCCATTCGGCTTTCTGCGCATCGCTCCCGGCCATGACGAGGCCCTGGCTGCCGATGCCGACATTGGTGCCGAAGACGGAGCGGAAGGCCGGCGTCGTCCGCCCCAGCTCCAGCGCCACCCGCACCTCCTCGCCCATCGAGAGGCCGAGGCCGCCATGCTCTTCGGGGATGGAGAGGCCGAACAGGCCCATGTCGCGCATCTCGCGCACGACCGCGTCCGGTACCTCGTCATCCTCGGCCACCTGCGCCTCGAGCGGGCGCAGCCGCTCGGCGACATAGCGCCGGACGGTGTCGAGCAGGGCTTCGAAGGTATCGGGATCGAGGGCCATCAATAACCCTTCATGCGCGCCAGCTTGTCGGCATGGTAATTGGCGTCGCCGAACAGCTCGTTCAGCGCGCGGTCGCGCTTCATGTAGAGGCCGATATCATATTCGTCGGTCATGCCGATGCCGCCGTGCATCTGGACGCCTTCCTGCACGCTGAGCGTGGTGGCGAGCGCGGTCATTGCCTTGGCGACGGAAACGGCTTGGTCGGCCTTCTCGGAGACTTCGTCGAGCAGTTGTGCTGCCTTCAGTACGGCGGCGCGGGCGACTTCC
>JAQGLF010000132.1 GCA_028293025.1 Alphaproteobacteria bacterium | reverse complement strand
TCGTCCTGAACCAATATGCGGCAAAGAAGCTCGGGTTCAAATCGCCGCAGGACGCGCTCGGCAAGGTGGTGAAGAGCGAACTCTTCGAGCCGGGCACCGGGATGGTGAACATCAACATCATCGGAGTAGTCGGCGATTCGCGCTTTCGTTCCGTGCGCACACCCATCGATCCGATTATGTTCCAGGACCAGCACAAAGGCCCGTCGAACCTGATCATCCGCTATCGCGGCGATCCGGCGACGGTCGAAGCGGCCGTCGAGCGCCAGAGGAAGCAGATCACCAACGACGTGCCGTTCGAGGCCAAGATCAGCGAGGACATCATCCGCGAGCTGTACAAGGCCGAGGATTCGCGCGCGAAGATCTTCGCCGCTTTTTCGATGCTCGCCGTAATCATCGGCTGCCTCGGGCTCTTCGGGCTGGCCGCATTCACGGCCGAGCGGCGGACCAAGGAGATCGGCATCCGCAAGGTGCTCGGCGCGCGGGTGAGCGACATCGTCCGGCTGCTCGTCTGGCAATTCTCGAAACCGGTGATCGTCGCCAACCTCATCGCCTGGCCGGTCGCCTGGTGGGTGATGCGCGGCTGGCTGAACGGCTTCGACACCCGGATCGCGCTCGGGCCGGCGCCGTTCCTGCTGGCGGGCGGGCTGGCATTGCTGATCGCCGTCGCCACCGTCGCCGGCCACGCCGTCCGCGTCGCCCGCGCCAATCCGGTCCACGCGCTGCGCTACGAATAGGCTCGCGCGCGGCGGGGGCGCTCTTTACAGCCTGGCGCATGACGACGCGTCGGAGGGCCCGATCCTGAGCAAGGAACCGGAGAGGCTGAAGCTCGGCAGCCGGCTGGTCATCGGCGCCATTGCCGGCTTCGTCGGCACGATGGCGATGACGGCGGCGATGCGCCGCCTCCACCGCCGCCTGCCGGCAAAGGAGCGCTATCCTTTGACGCCGCGGGAGATCGTCGATTCGGGCGCGAAGCAGGCCGGTATTGTCCTGCCGAGCGAGGCCGCCAAGGACGTCACCGCCGCCGCCCATTTCGCTTATGGCGCGGTGACCGGCGCGATGCTGGCGGCGATGAATCCCGATCCGAAGAGAAGGACCGGCGCCGCTTATGGCGTCGCGATCTGGCTGGCCAGCTATATGGGCTGGATTCCCGCGGTCGGAACTCTGAGGCCGGCGACGCAGCACCCGCCCCGGCGCAACTTCCTGATGATCGGCGTCCACATCATCTGGGGCGCCGCCACCGCCGCGGCGATGCGGGAGCTGCGGCTGGCGCGCGAGACGATCCTGGCGGATGGCCCCGACAAGGACGCGCCGCGGTAGCGAAGGCGTGATGTCCCCCGGCGAAATGTGCTGCTGGACCCCGGCTTTCGCCGGGGAACAAGATTTCGGGTGTTACTCTCCCACCTTCGGCCGCCCGCGCTTCCGCCTCTCCGGCGGCGCGACGTTCACGCCCCGGCGGTGGAGCGCCTCGCGCAGCAGGCATTCGATCTCCGCGTTGACGCTCCTGAGGTCCGCCGCCGCCACGCGTTCGAGCGCGTCCCAGAGGGACGGCTCGATGCGCAGCGGGAAGGCCTTTTTCGGCGGCGGGGACACCGGCCCCTCCTATTGGTAGAGGGTGCCGGCGTTGACCACGGGCTGGGCGTCGCGATCCGAGCAGAGGACGACCATCAGGTTCGACACCATCGCCGCCCGACGCTCGTCGTCCAGCTCCACGACGTTCTTCTCGGACAGCAATTGCAGCGCATTCTCGACCATCGACACCGCGCCGATGACGATCTTCTGCCGCGCCGCGATCACCGCCTCCGCCTGCTGGCGGCGGAGCATCGCCTGGGCGATCTCCTGGGAATAAGCGAGATGGGTGAGGCGGCATTCGTCAATGGTGATGCCGGCGACCTTCACGCGCTCCTGCAGCTCGGTGCGCAGCTCGCCATTGACCTCGTCGGCATGGCCACGGAGCGTCGTCTCCTGATGCTCGAAATCGTCATAGGGATATTTGGCGCCGATCGACCGCACCGCGCTCTCGATCTGGACGAACAGGAAGCGGGTATAATCGTCGACGTCGAACAGAGCCTGGGCGGTGTCGGTGACGCGCCAGACGACGTTGGTGGCGATCTCGATCGGATTGCCGCGAAGGTCGTTCACCTTGAGCTTCTCCGAGGTGACGTTGTGGACCCGGGTGGAGATCTTGCTGCGGGTGAACCACGGCCAGCGCCAGCGCAGGCCGGTAGTGCGGTCGGTGCCCTTATAGGCGCCGAACAGGAGTAGGGCCGCCGCCGTGTTCGGCTGCAGTAGGTAGAAGCCGAACATGACGATCAGCAGCGCCAGCGTGTCGAGCACGACCACGAGCACGCCGAGGCCCGGGGTCGGGCCGGCGGTGAGGCCGAGGCCCACCACATCGACCACGATCGTCAGCAGCAGGACGAGCAGCATTACATAACCGTTGAACGTGTTCGCGGGCCGCTCCTGCGACAGCCTCAGGCTGCTCAGATGCGGCGCTTGTGTCGGTGACGTAGCCATGAAAACCTCCCTGAATATACGATATCATAATTATATTTATTCGTTACGCAAGCCGATTCTTCGAAGGGGCGATGATGCGCTCTCCCGGCTTTGCGTCTAAGCGCTGGCGCGGGAGACGGGCCGGCGCTCGTGCGTTGGACCGTTCGATGGAGCGAATCGATGGCTGAGTGGAAGCTGGTGATCCACGGCGGCGCCGGCGTGATCGAGCGCGAGCGGCTGACGGCGGCGGCGGATGGCGCGATCCGCGAGTCGCTCGGCCGCGCGCTCGAGGCGGGATCGGCGACCCTGGCCGCGGGCGGCAGCGCGCTCGACGCGGTGGAACGCACCGCCTGCCTGCTGGAGGACGATCCGCATTTCAACGCCGGCCGCGGCTCGGTCTTCACCTATCAGGGCAGCAACGAAATGGACGCGGCGATCATGGACGGGCGCGACCGTTCGGCCGGCGCCGTCGCCGGCGTCACCGCGACCCGGAACCCGGTCAGCCTCGCCCGCGCGGTGATGGAGCGAAGCCCGCACGTCTTCCTCGCCCGCGAAGGGGCCGACGCGTTTTCGCGCGAGCAGGGGCTGGAGCAGGCCGGCCCGGAATGGTTCGCGACCGCCGAGCGGCGGCGCCAGCTCGAAATGATGCTGCAGAGCGAGGATTATTTCGACGCGGAGCTGAAATACGGCACGATCGGCGCCGTCGCCGTCGACGCGCGGGGCCATGTCGCCGCCGCCACCTCGACCGGCGGTCTCACCGGCAAACGCTGGGCGCGGATCGGCGACACGCCGGTCATCGGCGCCGGCACTTATGCCGACGACCGCGCCGGGGCCGTCTCGGCGACGGGTGCCGGCGAATATTTCATCCGCGCCGGCGTCGCGCATGAGATTTGCGCGCGCATCCGCCTGCTGGGCGAAGGGGCGCAGCAGGCGGCGGATGCGGTGATCGCCGAAATCGGCGCGCTCGGCGGCAGCGGCGGCATCATCCTCGTCACGCCCGCCGGCGATGCGATCTTCTCGTTCAACACGCCGGGCATGTATCGCGGTCTCGCCTCGGCCTCGGGCCGAAAGGTAGCGATTTACGCCGACGAAGGCGCCCTATAGGCGTAGCGCCATGATCAAGCGTCTCATCGCCTTTCTCGCTTTCGCCTTGCTCCTGCCGAGCCCGGCTTTCGCCTGGTGGGATTACGGCCATAAGAGCGTCGCCACCATCGCCTTCGCCCAGCTCAACCCGCAGGCGAAAAGGGAGATCGCCCGGCTGATCGCCCATTCGGCCGAGCTCGACACCCCCGAATGCAGGATCCGCAGCCTCGAGGACGCCGCTTACTGGCCCGACTGCATCCGCGCCTATAACGAACGGTTCAACTACAGTTTCCCCTGGCATTATCAGGACATCGACGTCTGCCGGCCGTTCGACATCAAGGCGGGATGCAAGGACGGCAGCTGCGTCACGGCGCAGATCGCCCGCAATCTGAAGCTGCTCGCCAACCGCAAGCTGCCGATGCGCGAGCGGCTGATGGCCCTGGCCTTCGTCGCCCATTTCCTCGGCGACCTCCACCAGCCGCTCCATGTCGGCGAGCATGGCGACAATGGCGGCAACCAGATCAATGCCAGCTACGGCGCGATCCACGGCAAGCTCAATCTCCATTCGATCTGGGACGGCCTGCTCGCTGAGCGGGCGATCTCGTCGCCGCCGGGCGGCCCGCGCGGCATCCTCGGGCAATATTCGCCGGCGGACATCGCCGCGATGCGGCAGGGCAATGTCGAGGATTGGGCGCGCGAGACCTGGGCGCTGAGCCGGGACGACGTCTACGGCCTGCTCTTCGCCAATCCCTGCCGCGGCAAGCAGACCGGCCCGGTCGCGGTGGACGAAGCGATGACCCGGAAATTGATCCCCGCCGTCCGCCTCCAGATCGCCCGCGGCGGCATCAGGCTCGGACGGCTGCTGAACGATACTTTGGGCGCCGCCGCTCCGGCGGCCTGATTGCTTCACGTCATCCCGGCGCTTCACGTCATCCCGGCGAAGGCCGGGATCTCGCTGTGGTTGGCCGCTGCGTCTGTTCCTCGCTGGGATCCCGGCCTCCGCCGGGATGACGGGGGAGGGCGACCCGCGCTTATTGCGGCACGATGGTGACGGCGCGCCGGTTCTGGGCCCAGGCATCCTCGGTCGAGCCCAAAGCCACCGGCTTCTCCTTGCCCCAGCTGATCGTCGTCATCCGCAAGGCCGGCACGCCCTTCGCCGCCAGGTAGTTCTTGGCGGCATTGGCGCGGCGGTCGCCCAAAGCGAGGTTGTACTCGCGGGTGCCGCGCTCGTCGCAATGGCCTTCGATGGTGACCGCGATCGCCGGATGGGCGAGCAGCCAGGCCGCCTGCGCGTCGAGCGTGCGTCGGTCCTGGTCGTCGATGCCATATTCGTCGGTGCCGAAGAAGATGCGGTCGGACGGCACGGCGCGCATGAAGTCGGCGCGGGCGCCGGTGAGGCTGGTCTGGCCGACGCTGCCGGCATCGGCGCCGGTGCCGCCCGTCTCGCTCCCCTGCCCCGCCTCGCCGGAGGTCATGGGTGGCGGCGGCAGGTTCTTCGGCGCCTTCCTGGCGCAGCCGGCGGTCAGCGCGAGCGCGGCGGTCGCGGCGATGAGGCTGAGGCGGGTCTTGTTCATCATCGTCTCCTTCATACGATACAGGGAGGAATCAGGGGAGCAGAGGCGACCAGGCGGGGTCGGACCCGTCGAGTGGGGTCGGGATGCGGCGCTCGTTGACGCCGGTGAGGTCGACCGACCAGAGGTCCGCCCTGCCGGAGCCCTGGGCGGTGCGGAAGAACATGATCACCCGGCCGTTGGGCGACCAGCTCGGCCCCTCGTCCTGCCAGGCCTCGGTGAGGATCTTCTCGCCGCCGCCGTCGGGCGCGATGATGCCGATGCGGAAGCCGCCGCCGCCGATCCGGGTGAAGGCGATGAGGTCGCCGCGCGGGCTCCAGACCGGAGTCGCATAGGTGCCGGCGCCGAAGCTGATCCGGTGCTGGTTCGCGCCGTCCGCGTCCATCAGATAGAGCTGCTGCGAGCCGCCGCGGTCGCTTTCGAAGACGATGCGGCGGCCGTCGGGCGAATAGGAACCGCCGGTGTCGATCCCGGGCGCGTTGGTCAGCCGCTGCGGCTCGCCGCCCGCCGCGGCGACGCGGTAGATGTCGGTATTGCCGTTGACCGACATCGAGAAGATCACCCAGCGCCCGTCCGGCGAGAAGCGCGGCGCGAAGGTCATGTAGGGCTGGCTGACGAGCAGCCGCTGCCGCCCCGAGCCGATGTCGTAGACATAGGCCCGCGGCTTGTCGCCGACATAGGACATGTAGACGATCGTCTGCTGGTTCGGCGCGAAGCGGGGGGTGAGGACGATTGCCTGGCCGTTGGTGAGGAAGCGGTGGCTGGCGCCGTCCTGGTCCATGATCGCCAGCCGCTTGATGCGGCGGCTCTTGGGGCCGGTCTCGGAGACATAGACGACGCGGCTGTCGAAATAGGGGCCTTCGCCGGTGAGGCGGGCATAGACCATGTCGGCGCATTTGTGGGCGGCGCGGCGCCACAAAGCGGGCGCGACGACGAAGCCCTGGCGGGTCAGCTCGCTCTTCGCCGCGGTGTCGTAGAGATAGCAGCCGACGGTCAGCTTGCCGTCGCCATTGGCCTGGACGAAGCCCTGGACCAGGGCCTGGGCGCCGGTGCCGGACCAGATCGCGAAATCGGGCGCCGCCACCTGCGGAAAGGCGACGGGGGGAAGGCCGCCGGGACCGGACGGATTGAACAGGCCCGAACTCTTGAGGTCGGCGGCGACGATCTCCGCCACCTGCCGCCCCAGCGCCGCGGTCTCCCCCGCCGGCGTCGATGCGGAGGCCGGCGTCGGCATGACCGGGATGGCGATCGGCATCGGCGCCGAAATGCCGCCGACGATGTCGACCTCGAGCGGCGGCGGTTCCGCGCCGGCCGGAGCGGCCGGCGGCGGAGCGGGCGGGGCCTGGGCCGATAGCGGACTCGCGAACGCGACGAGCGCCAAAGCGATACAAGCGGGTAAGCGGACCATCTGGCGAATTCCCGTCACGGCAAATTGTAGTTCATGTTGATATTGCCCCAGCCGCCTTTCGGCGTCTGGTAGAGCTCGTCGGGCAGGCCGCGCAGCGGCGCGCAGCCGACATAAGCGGCGACCGCCAGATCCTTCACCCGGTCCTCGTAGCGGCCGTTCTCCGTCGTGACGCCCGAGGTGCCGACCACATTGGGCGTCCGCGCCAGCGAGCCGTCGCGGTTGAGGCGGAGGTTGAGCCGCACCCGGATCTGGTTGGCGCCGGGGCCGGGATTGACCTGGCGATTGGCGCAGGGCTGGATCTGGCGCTTGATCGCGGCCGTGATGCCGGCCAGCGCTTCGGCGCTCATCACGCTGGCCGGCGCCTGCTGCGACTGGGATGGCGTCGGGTCGGCGCCGATGCCCTTCAGCAAGTCGAAGCTGAGGCGGGAGCCGCGCGTGGCTTGCGCCGCGCCTGCCTGGCTTGCGATGCGCGGCGGCGCCGGCCTGGCGGGCGCGGATTTCGCGGCCGGCTGCGCGGGCGCGGCTTTCGGCGCCGGCCTGGCGGGAGCGGGAGGTGCGGCCGGTTTCGGCGCGGGCTTCGGCTGGGGCGACATCAACATGAACTACAAATTGCCGTGACCGGAAAAACCATGACTCGTCTCCACCGCCTGATCGCCCTCGGTTTTCTCGCTTTGGCCGCGCCCGCCTTCGGCCAGGTCCAGCCCGCGCCCGCCGCGCCGCCGGCC
>JAQGLF010000089.1 GCA_028293025.1 Alphaproteobacteria bacterium | reverse complement strand
GAGCGGTATCACCGTGCTGCAGGTGGCGGCCAACCCGCTCGCCGCCGCTCTGGGCGATCCGAAATACAGCCATTTCCGCCTCACCTTCAGCCAGGCGTTCAACTCGCTCGGCACGTTCATCGGCCCGTATCTCGGCGCGGTCCTGTTCCTCAAAGGCGTCGAGACCAAGGAATGCGCCGGCACCAGCCAGGCGGCGCGGCTGACGTCGCTCGCCGGCATCGACAGCGCCTATTTCTGGATCTGCGGGCTGATCGCGGCGCTCGCCATCTTCTTCGTCCTGTTTCGCCGGACCGTGACCGAGGCCGCGCCGCAGAGCTCCGACGGCGCCGCCCGCCGCGGCGTCGGCGCGATGCTGAGCGAGGCCCTGTCCTCGCGCTGGGCCCTGTTCGGCGGCGCCGCCATCTTCCTCTATGTCGGCGCCGAGGTTGCGATCGGCACGCAAATGGCCTTCTTCCTGCACTCGGACAGCATCTGGGGCCGGACGGACCTTCCCTTCACGATCCCGCTGATCGGCCACATCATGGGCAGCGACGGTGTGTTCTGCGTCTCGGCGCAGGAAGCGGGCAAGGCCGTTGCGCTCTACTGGGGCGGCGCCATGGTCGGACGGCTGGTCGGCTCGGCTTTGCTGGCGCGCGTTCCCGCCGCCCGGCTGCTCGCGCTCTTCGCTGCGATCGCCGCGGCGATGTGCCTCTACGTCGTGCTGGTCGGCGGCGTCAGCGCCGGTGTCGTCGCGCTGTGCATCGGCCTGTTCAACTCGATCATGTTCCCGGTGATCTTCACGCTGACGCTCGAGCGGTCGAGCGCGAGCGAGGAGGCGACCTCGGGCTTCCTCTGCACGTCGATCGTTGGCGGCGCGGCGATCCCGCCTTTGGTCGGCGCCGTCTCCGGTTCGGTCGGCTATACGACCGCCCTGATCGTGCCCGCGGCCTGCTACGCATTGCTGTGCCTGTTCGCGCTCGCGGCCGCGAAGGCGCCGATCCGGGCCGGATATGTCGAAGGGGCGGCGACGATCCACTGATCGCTCAGCGCGGCGCCTTCACCATCCGCTGCGCGCCGGAATAGCGGATTTCCGCGTCCGCCGCCTCGAGGTCGAAGGGCCGGCCGGGGCTGATCCAGCGGATGCGGAAGGTGCGGGTACGCAGCATGTTTGGGAAGGCGCCCTGCCGCGCCCCGATCGTCAGCACATGCGCGCGCTCGTCCCAGCGGATCGGGATGCGCGAGAAGGCGCCTCTTTGATAGCCGAGGCTGGTGCCGTCATCCTCGTAGAGCGAGAAGCTGCCGTCGGCGCCGGTATAGACATTGAGGGTGACGGGGTCCGCCGGCTTCTCGGCGGTATATTGGAGCGCCGGCCCGATCGGCAGGATCGATCCCGCGCGGACGAACAAAGGGATGCGCTCATAGGGCGCGTCCGCCGCGACCCGCTCCCCGCCCGCGAAAGCGCGGCCGCTGTAGAAATCGTACCAGCCTGCCCCGGCCGGAAGATAGACCTGACGCGCGCGCGCCTTGAACGCCGTCACCGGCGCGACCAGCAAGGCATGGCCGAACAGATATTCGTCGTCGATATTGCGCACGGCCCGGTCGCCGGGAAAGTCCATCACCAGGCCGCGCATGATCGTGCCGTCGGCGAACCATGTGTCGGCGGCGAGCGTGTAGATGTAAGGCAGCAGCCGAGTGCGGAGCCGGTCGTAATAGTCCATCGACCGGTACATGGCCGAGCCGGTGGGAGCGATTTCGTAAATCTCGCGGTGGGGGAACTCGCCGTGGCTGCGGAACAAGGGCGAGAAGGCGCCGAACTGGAACCAGCGCAGGTTGAGCTCGCGCCATTCCTCGAGCGCGGCGGGGTCCTGCTTCGAATAACGGTCCTCGACCGCGAAGCCGCCGATATCGTGGGTCCAGTTGGGGATGCCCGACATCGAGAAATTGACGCCGGCGGAGATCTGGTTGCGCAGATCGTCCCAGCGCGCGGCGACGTCGCCCGACCACACCGCCGCGCCCGCGCGCTGCAGGCCGCCGAAGCCCGAGCGGGTGAGGATGAAGGAGCGCACGTCCGGCTTGAAGGCGCGCCAGCCTTGGGCGACGCCCTCGGCATGGACGAGGGGGAAGCTGTTGAAGAAAGCGGCGCCGGGCCCGAGCGCCGTGGGCGTCATCACCGCCTTGCGCTCCTCGATCGACAGGTTCGAATGGATGTCGGGCTCGGGCGCGTCCATCCACCAGGCGTCGACGCCGAGCACGGCCAGCCGTTCCTTGATCTGCCGCCAGTAGATGGCACGCGCCTCGGCCGAATAGGGATCGTAATCGGTGTTGAGATATCCCGGACCGACCCAGTCGCGATTGCCCGCCTTCAGATTGCCGGAATAGACGTGGCCGGCGGCCGCCAGCTCCTTGTAATTGTCGGTGTTCGGATAGAATTTCGGCCAGACCGAGATCATGAAATGGGCGCCCATTTCATGGATCCGGTCGATCATCCGCTTCGGATCGGGATAGCGCGCCGGATCGAAACGGTGGCTGCCCCATTGATCCTCGGGCCAGTAGAACCAGTCCTGCACGACATTGACGAGCGGCAGCCAGCGCTTGCGATATTGGCTGACGACGTCGAGCACCTCGTCCTGCGTCGCGTAACGCTGGCGGCTCTGCCAAAAGCCATAGGCCCAGCGCGGCAGCAGCACCGCCTTGCCGGTCAGCGCGCGATAGCCGGCGATGACGCCGTCCATGTCGTCGCCCGCCACCACGTAATAATCGATCGCCTGGCCGAGCTCGGAAGCGAAGGAGAGCGAGGCGCGGTCCGCCGCCGGCTGCGGATCGTCGTGGAAGAAGGCGATATAGCCGGCGTTCGGCTCCCATTCGATGCGGATGTCGGCGGGCTTGCCTGCGGTCAGCGGGATCTCGACATTGTGATACCAGGGGTTCCAGTTCTGCCGCCAGCGGTCGAGCATCGGCTTCCCGTCGACGAACAATTTGAAATAGCTCGACGCGTAGAGCTGGAATTTGTGCGGGCCGGTCTTCGTGGGATGGAGGGTGCCGGTCCAGACGACGCGCTGCTGCGCCGCCGGGCCCTGCGCCCCCGCCGGCGGCTTCGCTTCCGCCGGCCATTTCGCCTGGTCGCGTATATATTGATAGTCGATCACCGCTTCCTGCCGGGTCAGCGCCGGCCGGCCGGCGACTTCGTAGCGGGCGGTGAAGCCGGGACGGCCGCCTTCTCCCGTCACCCGCAGTTCGTCGGCGCCGACCAGCGAATAGGGTTTGGGATTGCCGAAGCGGGTGATCGAATCATTGTCCCAGAGCAGCCCGTAATTGCGGGTCGAGACGACGAAGGGGATGCCGACGTCCATATTGTGCTGGGCGAGCTCCACGTCCTCGCCGAGATAGTTCATCTGCCCGTTCTGGTGCTGGCCGAGGCCGTAAAAGCCCTCGTCGGTGCCGCGGTTGAAGCGCTGGCGGATGGCGAGGAACGGCTTCCCCTCGGCCGAAGTCGGCGTGAAGCTGCCCGGGCCGCTTTCCGCGAGCAGCGGCCGCCCGGCGGCGTCGCGAAAGGCGACACGGCCATCGGCGAGATCGACGTCGGCCGCCAGCCGCCGCGTCTTCAGCAGGACGTGGCCGGCGCGTGCCGCGACCGTGAAGGCGCCGCCCGGCCGCGCCGTCACCATCAGGCTCGCCGGCATTTCGATCCTCCGCGCCGGCGTCGCCGTCACCCGGACGATGCCGTCGCCATAGACGTCCAGCCGCACCTGTTTTTCCGGCCCGCGCTCCGGCGTTACCAGGATGCCGGTGTCGGTCTTGCGGAAGCTGCCGGCGGCGAGGGCCGGGGCGGCGGTGGCCGCGAGAGCGGCGGCGAGCAGGAGGCGGTGGGAAAGGCGCACGATCGAAGACTCCCCAAGCACGGACGTCTCTTCTGGTAGCGCTAACTTGATGCCCTGCCTACCGCCGCTAAAGTCCCCCCGGCGGATCGGGAAACGAAAGGGAGAGCCTGTGCGCGTGCCGATGAAAGCCTTGTTCGCCGCGGCCCTGCTGCTCCTTCCCGCCGCGCTCGCCGCGCAGCAGGCGCCGAGCGCCGGGGACCGCGCGCGGGAGGAGCGGATCCGTAACGATCCGGCCGGGCTCGGCCGCTATCGCGAGGAGAATGCGAAGCTCGCGCCGATGCCGGCCGCGCCGCGGATCGTCTTCATGGGCGATTCGATCATCGAGGGGTGGCGCAGCAGGGTGCCTGCCTTCTTCGGCCCGGGCCGGATCGGTCGCGGCATCAGCGGCCAGACGACGATGCAGATGCTCATCCGCTTCCGCCAGGACGTGATCGACTTGAAGCCGCGCGTGGTCCACATCATGGCTGGGACCAACGACGTCGCCGGTAATCTCGGCCCGGTCGGCGACGCCGATATCGAGGCGAATATCCGCTCGATGACCGAGCTCGCCCAGGCGCATGGCATCCGAGTCATCCTCGCCTCGATCCCGCCGGCGGGCGACTTCCCGTGGCGCAGGGGCCTCGATCCGGGGCCGCGCATCGAACGGCTCAATACGTGGCTCCGGAGCTATGCGGCGCGGAGCGGCGCCGTCTATGCCGATTACTGGTCGGCGGTGCATGACGGGATCGCCTTCCGCGCCGGCCTGGCCTCCGACGGCGTTCACCCGAACGAGGCCGGCTATGCGGCGATGGCGCCGGTCGCCGAAGCGGCGATCCGCAAGGCCCTGGCGCTTCGCTCGGCGGGAACCGCGCTCGCCTGCGCCCGCGCCGCCAACCCCTGCTAGGGCCTGAGCACCACCATCTGCACGCCGTGCGGCGGCACCAGAGCCGTATAGCTTTCCCGGGCGCGCGGCAGGTCGCGATGGGCCCAGAGGTCGCGGATCCTGAGCCTCGCATTGGGCGCTAGGCCGAGCTGTGCCCAGGTCGCCGCGATCGTCGCCGGCGCAAGACCGCGGTTGAAGAGGAGCAGGGCCTGGCGTCCGCCGGAGAGCGGCTTCAGCCAGATCTCGCGATCGCCGTCCTTCGCCACCCGATGTCCCTGCACGCCGAGCGGGTCCTGATCGATCGCGATCACCTCGCGGTTGAGCAGGATCGCCTTGGTCGCGTCGCTCATCGCGGCGACGTCGTTGCCTGCGATGAGCGGCGCCGCCATCATCGCCCAAAGCGAGAAATGCGAACGATATTCGGTGTTGGTGAGGCCGCCATTGCCGATCTCCAGCATGTCCGGATCGTTCCAATGGCCGGGGCCGGCATGGGTCCAGAGCGGCTCGTTCAGGTCGACGATCGACACCACGCCCCAGCTATAATCGTATTTGCCCTCCCAATGGTCGATGACGTCGCCGGTCGTCCGCCACAAATTGCCGACATTCGCCGCCCACAGCCAGGGCTTGCTCGTGCCCCACTCGCACATCGAGAGGACGATCGGACGGCCGGTCGCGCGCAGGGCGTCGGCCATCAGCTTATAGGCCTCCTCGGCGTTGCGGGCGCCGGTGTCGCACCAGTCATATTTGAGATAGTCGACGCCCCAGCGCGCGTAGCTGAGGGCGTCCTGATATTCGTGGCCCTGGCTGCCCGGACGGCCGCCGCAAGTGTGGCGGCCCGCATCCGAATAGAGGCCGAACTTCAGGCCTTTCGAGTGGACGTAATCGGCGAGCGCCCTGATGCCGGACGGGAATTTCTCTTTGTCGGCGGTTATGAAGCCGTCGGCGTCGCGCGGGCCGTGCCAGCAATCGTCGATGACGACATAGACATAGCCTGCGTCGCGCATGCCCGAAGCGGCCATCGCTTCGGCGGTGGCGCGCACGGTCGCCTCGTTGACGTTGCAGGCGAATTTGTTCCAGCTGTTCCAGCCCATCGGCGGCGTCGGCGCGAGCCCATTCGGCGCTTCGCCGGCGCGCGGTGGACCGGCCGGAGCGGGGGCCTGGGCGACCGCGGGCGCGGCCAGGATCAGCGCCGCAAGGCCGGCGAGCCGGGGCAATAAGCGCAACACCTGTTTCCCCTCGTGGAAATGAAAAGTTAGCGCTAACGTAGCCGGACCTTGCGCAGATCGAAAGGCGCCAAGATGCTGAACCGCCGCACCCTGCTGCTTTCCGGCTCGGCGCTGCTCGCGACGGCCGCTACGCCGCTGCCCCGCCGCGCCGATCCCTTCGTTCGGCGCACCGGCACGCGCTTCACCATCGGCGGCCGGCGCTATCGTTATGCCGGCTCGAACATGTGGTACGCCGCCTATCTCGGTGCGGAGGCGGCGTTCGGCAGTCGCGACCGGCTGCGGCGGGAGCTCGATGCGCTGGCCGGACTCGGCGTCACTAACCTGCGCATCCTCGGCTCGTCGGAGCTTTCGCCGCTGCGCAACTCGGTCGCGCCCGCCTTCCGCACCTCGGGCGCGCGCTACAACGAAACCCTGCTGCGCGGCCTCGACTTCGCGCTGGCCGAGATCGGCCGGCGGGGCATGCGGGCTATCGTCTACCTCACCAATTTCTGGGAATGGTCCGGCGGGATGATGACCTATCTCTACTGGACCAATGGCGGGCGCTATCTGAACATGAACGATCCGGCGCATCCCTGGCCGGAATTCCCCGATTTCGTCGCGAGCTTCTACGGCAGCCCGCGGGCCGTCGCCCTCTACCGCGACTATGTGCGGGCGGTGGTCGGGCGGACGAACACGATCACCGGCCGGCGCTACGCCGACGACCCCGCGATCATGGCCTGGCAGCTCGCCAACGAGCCCCGGCCGGGCGGCAGCGACAAAGTGGGGCGGCCGAACCTGCCGGCCTTTTACGCCTGGGTGCGGGACACCGCTCGGCTGATCAAGTCGATCGATTCGAATCACCTCGTCTCGACCGGCAGCGAGGGTCTCAAGGGCTGCATCGAGGACGGCGCCTGCGTCGTCACCGAGCACGGCATGCCCGAGATCGACTATCTCACCGCCCATATCTGGCCGCTCAACTGGGGCTGGGTGGATTCGAACGACCTTCCCGGGACCTACGATGCGGGGGCGGAGAAGGTGCGCGACTATTTCGCGCGGCACGTCGGCTTCGCCGCGCAACTCGGCAAGCCTTTGGTGATCGAGGAATTCGGCTTTCCGCGCGACCGCGACCTGTTCGACCCCGGAACGTCCACCATCTTCAAGGATCGTTTCTACCGGCTGATCTACGATTCCGTCCTCGCCGATGCCGCCAAAAGCGGGCCGGTCGCCGGCTCCAACTTCTGGGCCTGGGGCGGCGAGGGGCGGGCCGGCACGGCCGGGCACCGCTTCCGTCTCGCATCCACGGCCTTTGTCGGCGATCCGCCGCACGAGCCGCAGGGCTGGTACAGCGTGTTCGACGGCGACGTGAGCACGAAGAAGGTCATTCGCGATCACGCCGCCGCAATGGCGCGGCTGAGCTGATCCGCGAGGACTGGCCCGATCCGCAAAAGAATCGAAGAATCTGAAGCCCTCGCGTTGCGATTCTCGCCACCCTTGTTAGGAGGAACTGGTGGACCATTTCCCCAGTGAAGACCTTGTCGTTGCCGATCCTTCGCGCCGGACCGGAAAGACGGGCGTGAGCGAGATCGTCGCGGTCGATATCGGCGGCACCCATGCCCGCTTCGCCATCGCGCAAGTCGCCGAAGGCCGCGTCGTCTCGCTGGGCGAGGCCGTGACGATGAAGACCGTCGAGCATGCCAGCTTCCAGACCGCCTGGGAGGCCTTCGGCGCGGCGCTCGGCCGCCCGCTCCCCTCCGCCGCCGGCATCGCCGTCGCCGGCCCCGTCCAGGGCGAGGTGCTGAAGCTCACCAATAATCCCTGGGTGATCCAGCCCGCGTCGCTGCCGCAAAAGCTGAACGTGAAGCGGTTCGCGCTGGTCAACGATTTCGGCGCCGTCGCCCATGCCGTCGCCCAGCTCGGCGACGCCCATTTCCGCCACCTCTGCGGCACCGCGCGGCCTCTGCCCGAGGAGGGCGTGATCAGCATCGTCGGACCCGGCACCGGCCTCGGCGTCGCCCAATTGCTTCGCCGCGACGGCCGCTATCACGTCATCGAGACGGAGGGCGGCCATATCGATTTCGCGCCGCTGGACCTGCTCGAGGACCGGATCCTCGCGCAGCTTCGCCAGCGCTACCGCCGGGTGTCGGTGGAGCGAATCGTCTCCGGCATGGGCCTCGCCAATTTGTACGAAGCGCTGGCGTCGATCGAGGGACGGACGGTCGCCTTTCGCGATGAAAAGGCCTTGTGGGCGGCGGCGATGGCGGGCGAGGACAGCCTCGCCGGCGCCGCGCTCGACCGCTTCTGTCTGGCTTTGGGCGCGGTCGCGGGCGACATCGCTCTGGCGCAGGGCGCCGAGGGCGTGGTCATCGCCGGCGGTCTCGGCCGGCGGCTCGCCGGCCATTTGCCGGGCTCGGGCTTCCGCGGCCGCTTCGTCGCCAAGGGACGATTCGAGCGGCGGATGGACGAGGTGCCGGTCAAGATCATCACGTATCCCGAGCCCGGCCTGTTCGGCGCCGCCGCGGCCTTCGCGGCCGAATATCGGGACTGACGCGGGGCGCTCTTACTCGACCCGGCTTTCGGCCTCCGTCGTGAAACCCTTGAGCGACAGCGACTGGCGGCGCAGCGCCAGCCAGGCGGCAAGCGCCGCGGCGTAGAGGCCGAGGCCGGCGAGCAGCGGCAGC
>JAQGLF010000052.1 GCA_028293025.1 Alphaproteobacteria bacterium | reverse complement strand
CCGCCCCATCGGCCGGCGCGAGAGCGAGGCGTCGCCGGTCAGCGTCGCCTGGATCGGATGGCTGGCGATCAGCCCGGCGAGCAGGCGCGCCGAGGTGCCGCTATTGCCCATGTCGAGCGCCGCCTCGGGCTGGAGCAGACAGCCGGTGCCGACCCCGTCCACGATCCGCACGCCGTCCGCGTCGCGCTCGATCCGCGCGCCCATCGCGGCGAGCGCCGCGGCGGTCGAGGCGACGTCGGCGCCTTCCGACAGGCCGTGGATCCGGCTGCGCCCGCGCGCCATCGCGGTGAGCATCAGGGCGCGGTGCGAGATCGACTTGTCGCCGGGGACCCGGGCGGTGCCGGAGAGCGGCCCCGAGGCGTCGAACGTCATCGGTCGGGGCGGGTGGGGCGTCACCGGCCGGCTTTTGACAGCGGCCACACCATGTGGCAAGGCGCGCCGCGATGGCTGGGGCTCGACGCTCCATGCCATGGCCGAAAGGCCGTTTCCAACATTCGAGATTTCGGAGTTATTTCGCCCATGGTGAAGGCTGAATGGGGCACGAAGCGGACCTGCCCGAAATGCGGCGTCCGCTTTTACGACCTCGGCAAGGAAGATCCGGTGACCTGCATCGCCTGCGGCATCGCCTGGGATCCCGAGCCCATCCTCAAATCGAAGCAGCCGATGCCGTTCGACGCTCCCAAGAAGGAGGTCGAGGTCGACGAGAAGGAGGATGCCGATCTCGCGGCCGAGGATCTCGTCATCGACGAGGATGCCGAGGAGAATCCGGACGACGAGGTCGATCTCGGCGGCGACGACGATATCGGCCTGGCCGCGGCCGGCGACGAGGACGAGGAAGTCTGAAGCCTGCTTGATAACGCCGGCTTGATAACGGGCGCCGCCTCTTTTATGCGCCGTCCACCCGCCGCCCTCCCACAGGCGCGCGAAAAAGGTTCGGGGCCGTAGCTCAGCTGGGAGAGCGCTGCAATGGCATTGCAGAGGTCAGGGGTTCGATCCCCCTCGGCTCCACCACCGTGTTCCAAGCCGCTGTAACGGTTGGAAACTACATTCCGGCTGAACTCCGCCCCGCGTGCGACGGTCGTGTCGAGTTTATGGCCGCTGTGCACCAAGCATTGGGAGGCCGCCAAGCGCCTCAACCATGTTCTAGTCAGATGACTGCTTTCAGGTCACCCAAGGAAATCTCATGATTTTTCCCTTTCACACCGGGAAAATAGATGCAGCTAGCTTCTGCTGGTCACGGGAAGCCCGATGGTGCTTTGTGTAGGATGGTATCAATTTAGGAGGGGCGCTTCGGTTGACCTGCCGGACTAAGCGTTTACTAATCCTAATCCCTGACGCGCTATGTCACCGGGGCCCAGGAGGTACGCCTTGAAACAGCAGCAGCCCAGTAGCGAGCCCAGCGATGTCACTGCCGAAGAAGGTGCGGTGGTCGTTGACGGACCCGAGGGCGTGGCGGTGTCCCTTACCCCCGATGCAGCCGAAGAAACGTCGGAGCGGTTGCACGTTGCCAGCATCGAAGCGCGGGGGCAGGAGATGGACCTGCTTCGATCATCGCCGGACACAAGCGACTAGGTCGAAGAGGCCGAGACCGCCGCCTTCGAGCGCGATCTCAAGAGCGGCTCAGGCCGCATTCGCGGCGAACCGCCTGCGCTAGCCTGCTCCTCGCGCAATGCTGACATGCTCTCAGCGCGCCATCTTCGGCCGCAGCGACGCAGCGACGCGTTCGCCCCTGAAGGCTGAGAACCACGTAGACGGATTCCACGTGGCGTTGCCGTTCAGCGAGAAGGTGACGAATTCGGCCCTTCCTCCGATATTCTCGACCGGAACCGCGCCGCCAAGCCCGCCAAGCGCGATTGGTACCCGGCTGTCCGCGCTGTCGTCGCGATTGTCGCCCATCAGGAAAACAAGGCCGGCCGCGACCTTGTAGGGCCGGTAGTCGTCCTCGCTGCTTCGACCGAAGTCGAGCGTGTCGTAGGAGCGGCCGCTGGCCAGCGTTTCGCGGAGAATGTGAAGGCGACAATAGAGCTTGCCGCCCGCGCCGATGACGCGTGCGTTCGCGAATCCGGGAAATGCCCTCTCCGAATCCGGATCCCTTGCGTCGCAATGGAAATTGCCGTCGACCGGCATCAGCCGGGCGCCCATGTCCTGCGTCCGGATGGGGCTGCCGTTCAACCACAAGCGGCCGTCAACCAGCTGGATCGTATCGCCCGGCAAGCCGATGACGCGCTTGATGAGATCTTCTCTGCGATGATCGCCGGCCGGGGGAGTCACGATGACGATATCGCCGCGTTCGGGCATCCGGCCGAGCAGGCGGCCCCTGACGAACGGCAGGATGTGGAAGCTCGCCGAGATATAGGACCAGCCATAGGGATATTTGCTGATCACCAGCCGGTCGCCGACGAGCAGGTTCGGCATCATGGATTCGGACGGGATGTAGAAGGGCTTCGCGACCAGGCTGTGGAGCCCGATCACCGCCAGGATGAGGATCAGCCACCCGCGCATCTCGGCGCGCCATCGGGTTCCGGTTTTCGGGCTTGAAGCTGCATCGGTCATGCGGCGGATGGAGCTGTCTTCGCCGCTTCGGTCCAGCGCCGCCTTGTCCGGACAAGGGCAAAAAATGTCCGGACAGGTTGTTCTTCAGGAGCAGGGCCTTTGCGATCGCCGGGCGATCAGCGGGAACGAAACTCCTGATAGCTCAGGATGCCGTCATGGTTGCGGTCCAGCCGATCGAAAGCGGCGCGCGAATTTTCCGTGGCATGGGCAAAGGACGGCGCGGCCGCTCCCAGGCCGAGTGCCGCCCCGATCAGGCCCGCGGCGGCGATCCGCCATGAGGCCCGGCGCCGCCGGCGAACGGCTGGGCGGGCGTCGAGCTGCTCGTCAATGAACAGCCGAATCCTCTCGCTGGCCGTCCGTTGCTCCCGCCGGCAACGCTCCATGAAGGCTGCCTTTGCCTCGTAAGACAGCCGAATCTCGATTGTCTCGCTCTTTTTGGATGGTTTGGAAGCAGCCATGGGAACTCCCCGGTGATTTCGCGTTCATTATCGCATTCAGGCGGAGCAAACCACTCGCGCACAACGTGCTCGGCGGGCAGCTCGACGACGAACGTCGGAGCCTCTGCCTAGAATTTCGTCCCCACCCTCACGCCGATCGTCCGCGGCCGATAGGTGACGACATACGGCCGCTGGAAGCATTGGCCGCATTCCTGGAAGCGGGTGAGCTGGGCGCGTTCATCGAAGGCATTCTCGACGAACACTTCCGCGGTGAAGCGGTGCCAGTCGATGCCGAAGGCGAAGTCGGCCATCGTATAGCCCTTCAGCCGCCCGGTGAGCGCCGCCGGGTTCACTGGATCGCCGATCGGCGTGAAGATCAGGGTCCGAAGGTCCGACGCCGCCGAGCTCTGGTGCGAGACCACCGCCTGGACGTGGCCGGTGCCGGCCGCCAGCGGGAATTCGTAGCGGGCGGTGGTCGACGCCTTGAACTTCGGCGTCACCGGCAGCCGGGTTCCGGCCGGCGCCGAGATGAAGCTCGACGCGCAGGTGAAGGTCGGGTCGTCGGCACCGCACAGGTTCCTTCGCGTCTTCGCGTCGGTATAGGCGCCGCTGGCGATCAGGCTGAAGCCGTGCACCGGCCGCCAGTTGATATCGAGCTCGGCGCCCTTGATCCGCGCGTCCGGGCCGTTGTGGATCTCGGTGAAGCTGTTCGCGCCGAGGAAGGAGAATTGGAACTTCTTCCAATCCTGCCAGAAGATCGCGCCGTTGACCGTCAGCCGGTGCGCCCAGCTGGTCTTGAAGCCGATCTCGTAATTGGTGAGCGTGTCCTCCTGATAGGGATCCAGCGTGCCGCGGCGGTTGATGCCGCCGGGGCGGAAGCCCTTCGACCAGGTCGCGTAGAGGAGGTGATCCGGTGTCACCTTCCAGTTGAGGCTGATGCGGTGGGTGAAGCCGCTGCCCTTGGTCGCTTTCGGCTTGAGCGTGCCGTTCGAGAAGGTCGCGAGGTCGGTGCACGGGCTTCCCGGCACGGCCGCCGGGAGCAGGGTGCCGCCCGGATTGTCGCGCAGGGTCTGGCCGGTGGTGGTGTAGCAGCCGGCGACGCCGGTGCGCGAGCTGCCGGCCGCGTTGAACGGCGGGCCCGCCGGATCGCGGCCGAAGCCGAAGAAGCCGATCAGCGAATTGTCGTATTTGTAGGCCCGGAGGCCGCCGGTCAGCGTCAGGTTCGAGAGAATGTCGAAGCTCGCCTCGCCGAACGCGGCATAATCCCTGTCGACCCGGTCCTGCTGGGTCAGCCACAAGGTGCCCGGGAAGCCGTTGACCGACATGTTCGCGGCGAGGCCCGCCACCTCGTAATCCTGGTGGATGCGGTGGGTCTGGCGCTGGTAGAACAGGCCGCCGACCACCCGGAAGCGCGAATCCGCGGGCGAGGTGATCCTCAGCTCGTGGCTCATCTTGGTGAAATGGTCGCGGCCGATGATGCGCTGCGACGGGTTTACCTGGCGGCCGGCATTGTCGGTGAAATAGAAATAGCCGGCGATGCCGCCGGCGCCGGAATAGAGGCTGTCATAGGCTTCGGCATAATCGGTATAATCGCTCGACTGGTTGATCTTCCGCTCGAGATAGGCGCCGGCATAGGTCAGGTCCCAATTGCTGATCCGGCCCTCGATGGTGAGCGCGGCCTGGGCGAACCGGTCGTGATTGGATTCGGGCAGGAAATGCTGGACCTTGAGGTCGCCGAGGTGGGGATCGAAGCCGAAGGCGCCGTGGCTGCGCTGGTCCTGCCCGAGGAGCGACGCCGTCGCCGTCCAGTTTTCGGCGAGGTCGATGCCCAAAGCGGCGCGGCCGCCGGCGACCTCGACGTCGTTATAATTGTTCTTCACGAAGCCGCTATTGTTGACGGTGATGCCGCCCGGCCGGGGCAGGAAGCTGCGCGTGCCGGGGATATTGTCGATATAGCCGGCGTCGTGCTGGTACCAGCCGACCACGCGCAAAGCCGCGCCCGAGCCGATCGGCGCGTTGATGAAGCCTTCCGCCTTGCCGCCGACGCCGCCATGGTCGACGCTGTTCAGCTCGGCATTGGCGCCGCCGTAAAAGCCCGATTTGTCCGGCTTGTTGGTGATGATGCGGATGGTGCCGGCTTCGGAGGAGGCGCCGTAGAGCGTGCCCTGTGGGCCGCGCAGCACCTCGATGCGGGCGACGTCGTAAATGTGGACGTCGAGCGTGCCGCCGATCGTCGTCACCGGCTGCTCGTCGAGATAGACGCCGACGCTGGGCAGCGAGCCCGAATGGTTGCCGTCGCCGCCCGAGGCGACGCCGCGTATGTAGACGTTGGTGACGCCGGGCTGGCTGGTCTGGAAGGAAACGCTCGGCGTCAGCTTGGTATAATCGTTGAAGTTGGAGACGTTCGCTTCCTGCAGCCGCTGGCTGCCGAGCGCCTGGATGCTGAGCGGAACGTTCTGCAGATTCTCCTCGCGCTTCTGCGCGGTGACGATGATCTCCTGATCGTCCTCGGCAGCGGTCGTGGCCGCCGGACCGGCCGGCGGGGCCGGTGGCGCGGCGGGCTGCGCCTCCTGCGCGAAGGCCGCGCTGCCGGTGAGCATGGTTGAGGCGAAGAGAAAGGCCGCGAATGGGCGAGGACCGGGCTG
>JAQGLF010000080.1 GCA_028293025.1 Alphaproteobacteria bacterium | reverse complement strand
GGAGCCGACGTTGCCCGCTGATCCAGCAGAACGTCTAGGGCCGAGGCCAGCCGAATTCCAACGCGCAGAATTTCCCCCTTAAGGACAGAAGAAACGCGCGTTCCATGTTGTGACCTTTGCCAGCCCTTGGTAACGCGCTGAACAAGCAGATCGTCGATTACCGTACTACTACCCCTTTTCCAAAGCGCGCGATACTCGTCCAGGCCTTCTCCGTAAAGGGGAGGCCGGGTGTCCTTTATTATTTGCTCAGCGCGCTCAAAGAAAGATACGACATCTATATCATATCGACCGATAATTCTTTCTGGATCGGCCACGGTCAACTGATCTGCCAAGGCACAGAGAGCTGAAAGGTTTTGAACTAAAAGGTTTCCAGGGAGGAAATCTAATGTCGGGCTATAGACAAGAAACAACTCTTCTAGCTGATCTCGCACCTCACCCGTCTTTGCCGATAATATGCCATGACAAAGTTTCTTAACGCGATATTTGTCTGTAGAGGCCATCCGCAAGGCCCTTTGGATTCCAAACCCATCACATATGGCTACGACCAAATCTTGCCTCTCTGTAGGGCCGTTCCGCCAATCATCTTCAAAATTCGAAAGTCGCAGCGGAAATTGTTTCAAGGCAGGAATGGAAATTACCGGCATATTTTGTACGCTAGGGTGTGTAATATCGGGACCGCGCTCCGATCTGATAACACGCGCCAGCTGGAAATACCATACTAACAGACGGTCGAAGGTTTCCCTCTCAAAGATATCCTCTGATTCGCGAAATCCATGAATGGTAGCTATATGGACTGTTAACAGCAGATAGAAATACTCTTTCGGCCCCAGCGGAACAAATGGAGACACCCGGTGCAGCAAATACCACAGAGAAGCCAAGTCAGCTTGATAGTCTAGTGTAGAAACTACAGACATGTAGCTATCGCTGTCGCGATACTGATCAGAGCCAAGTTGCTGTTCAACATGGAAAAATTCATGTCCTACAAATAGGGCAAGAAATATATCCATTATCAAAGGGCGCCAATCCTCTAGAGCCAACTTATGCAGTATCTCCTTAAACTGGGTATCTTCTTCTTGCAAAATCGCAAAAAAAATGCCTTGGAGTACCTCGCCGAATTTATCTCTTCTAAGGTACAGCGTTGTTTGGGCAGTGCTAAATCGAAATACCGATACTTCGACATCTAGCCTAACTGACCATTGCCTCGATGCTTGCTGGTGAATGACTTTTGACGCAGCGCTCATTGCCCCGACCGGATGCGGGGGTTCCCCCTTAGCTAAGCGTTGAAGCACCGCGGCAAATCGTTCTTGGACCAAGCCGATCAGAAATTCAGAATCCATTGGCGCTGCGGCGACTAAGCCCTCCGGCAATCGAAACTAGCCCATTTTCCGGCGGCTGCACCCACGGGACGGCGCATGATCCATTGGCTAACTGGCGAAGATACTCGCGACCGAGCGTCCGCCAGCCTATATCTACCGCCAACGATAGCTTGGCCGGGCCAGGGCCAAGGCTATTTCTCGTGACGAGATAAAAAGATGGGCGATCAACCGTCTGACGTGCAATTCTAGCGGCGCATGCGGCGTCGATACACCAAACATTCGGGAGAATGCCGCTTTCATCCAGATTGGGCTCAATTAGACGCTCCAGCCATTGCGGCAGCGGTGATATGCGTTGGGCCCCTACGCGGAGCATTTCCCCCTGAAGGTCTTGGTCATCTACGGACGCGAGAACAAGGACGCATGCCCGCCTCTCATCGTCCGAAGCGTGGACCCATGCCAGCTCCATAATGGCGGTGTTAGTTAACGTTCCAATTAAGCTAGTCCGGAAAGGCGCAAGCTCTCGGGCGACTGCGGTCGCGTCTAAAACGAAAACATCGAACTTTGCACCAGCTACACCTTGCGGCAAGCAACGGACGGGCGGCCTAAACGCGCCCACCGTAGCTAGAATCTCTCCTTCCGAGGTGCCGGTGCGGCGTACGGTAACGAGCGTAACGAGATTCAAGCGCAGCACATCTAAAGGCAGCACCGGCGGTGCTCTCTGCGCGGCCAAAAATTGGAAAACCTCCGCAACGTGCCGCCGCGGCTCCGATCTTATCTTGGCCTGCATGGCGCTCGATTCGCCCATTCCCGCTCCCTCGCGCCCCCACGAACCAGCCCTCCCTCTGTTCTCGGCGACCCGTACATTATACGGATGGTTTTATCGACCCGCAATGGGTTAAAATATGTTTCATGCAAAATTTATTGCACATTAGCTCCTAGGGCGTTATGCTCGCGTTTCCGAGGCAACCTGCCGCGGTTATGCACCCCATGGGGTGCAAAGGTCCAATTGGAAGGCTCATCATGACACATTCATTGGCGCTCGCGGAAAGGCTGAGCAGCCCGAACTTGGCCACCTTCGCACACAATCTCAGGAAAGTAGAGGGTGATCGGCTGCGTGTCATTTGTGATCTTATCAAAAGTCTAGACATGGCCGACCGCACCAATTGGAAGCTGGTGATTTTAGCGGCCGAGGAGGTTGGTGTTAGCGAGGACGATCTGCAGAGAGAACTGGGTGCTTCTCAGTCTACGATTTATCGTTGGAAAAATGAGGACGTGGCTCCGAGAGAGGGTACGCGCCGACTAATGCGGGGAGCTGTGGTCGGCTTGGTTGAGCAGCGCACGCCGCGGGACTAGCTCGTTCTCGCCAATGCAATTGGTAGTTCGCTCCACATTCCACCCTAAACCATCGCCCGCGGATGGGAGAAGATGCGGGTCACCTCCGGCTCGAAGCTTTCCAGCGGATCGACGTCGAAGCCGGGATCGAAAGCGGGCGCGTCCCAATCGTCGACCAATTTGCCGGCAAAGGCATACCAGCTCTCGTTCCGGAAGCGCTCGCGGCCTTCCGGATCCTTGCCGAGATGCTCGAAATAATAGCGGCCCTGGAACTCCTGGTGCCAGTAGATCGCGTGGTAGATGTCCTCGCGGACATAGGGCTTCAGCATCTCGGCGGCGATCGGCCCATGATTCGGGATCGAGAACAGCTTGCCGAGATCGTGGCAGAGCGCGGCCACCACCTCCTCGTCATCCGCGCCGTCGCGGCGGGCAAGGGTGCCGGCCATCAGGCTGTGGGCGAGCTGGTTGGCGGCAAAGCCGACCTCGATCGCTTCGAGCCGCCTCAGGCCGTCCATGATCTGGCGGGCAGCGTCGCTCTGCTGGTGACGGCCGTGCGCGGCGGCGATATGCGCCCAATCCTCGGCGGTGCCGTTCCTCATGTCGGTGAACATCGCTCTCTCCTCCCGCCCCGGATAGGCCGGGGCGGCGCAGCTTTCAACGACGGCCGGCGCCGCCAGCCTCTTCCCCTCCCTCCTCCGCGCGGCTAGTTTCGGTTCACGGGCGGGGGCTCGGTTGCTGGAGCGTGGTCGTTTGAATTTCTCTGGTCCCGCCGACCGTCGCCCGGAATCCGACAGGCTGGCCTTCCTCGCCGACGGCGGCGAGATGGGCGAGCGGATGCGCCGCTTCGACTGGTCGTCTTCGCCGCTCGGCCCGCCCGAAGGCTGGCCGCAGTCGCTGAAGACCGCCGCCGGCATCCTGCTCAGCTCGAAATTGCCGATGTTCCTGGCCTGGGGGCCGGAGCTGCGCTCCCTCTACAACGACGCCTATATCGACGTGCTCGGCGACAAGCATCCGGCAGCGCTCGGCCATGCCTTCGAGGATATCTGGGCCGACATCTGGACCGACATCGCGCCGCTGGTCCGCCGCGCGCTCGCGGGCGAAGCGACCTATTGGGACAATCTGCCGCTGACCATGACCCGCAAGGGCTATCCCGAGCAGACCTGGTTCACCTTCTCCTACAGCCCCTTGCGCGACGACGACGGCAAGGTGGCCGGAATGTTCTGCGCCTGCGTCGAAACCACCAACACGGTGCTGGCCGACAGGCGGCGGATCGACGAGGCCGAGCGTCTGCGCCGCCTGTTCGACCATGCGCCCGGATTCGTGGCGGTGCTGCGCGGCCCCGATCACGTCTTCGAAATGATGAACAGCTCCTATCTGCAGCTGGTCGGCCACCGCGATCTGGTCGGAAAGCCGGTTCGCGAGGCCCTGCCGGAAGTCGCCGGCCAGGGCTTTTTCGAATTGCTCGACGAGGTCTATCGCACTGGCGAGGCCTTTACGGGCCGGTCGACGACGATCGGGCTGCAGCGCACGCCGGGGGCCGAAGCCGAGGAGAGGCTGGTCGATTTCGTCTTCCAGCCGATCGCCGACGCCGACGGCCAGATCGGCGGCATCTTCGTCCAGGGCTATGACGTCACCGAACGGCACCTTGCCGAGGAGGCGTTGCGCGAAAGCGAGGAGCGCTTCCGGCTGATCGCCGATTCGGCGCCGGTGCCGATGTGGGTGACGCGGATCGACCGCACGCGCAGCTTCGTCAACCGCGCCTATGTCGAGTTCCTCGGCATCGACTATGAGGAGGCGGTCGATTTCGACTGGCGGACGGTGATCCATCCTGACGACGCGGCGCGGGTGCTCGCCGAATCCATCGCCGGCGAGGCCTCGCTGCAGCCGTTCGAGCTGGTCTCGCGCTATCGGAGCGGCGGCGGCTGGCGCTGGCTGCGGTCCATTTCCCAGCCGCGCCTGGGCGCCCATGGCGAACATGTCGGCTTCATCGGCGTCGCCCACGACATCACCGGGCTGAAGGACGCCGAAGCCGCCCTTCGCGAGCTGAACGAGACGCTCGAAAAGCGTGTCGATGCGCGCACCGCCGATCTCAGCGAAGCGCTGAACCGGCTGCAGGCGGAGGTCGGCGAAAGGCTGCGGGCGGAGGAGGCGCTCCGCCAGGCGCAGAAGATGGAAGCGGTCGGCCAGCTCACCGGCGGCATCGCCCATGATTTCAACAACCTGCTGACGCCGGTGATGGGCGGCCTCGAGCTGATCCTGGCGAAGCTCGACGACCCGCGGCTGAGGCGGATGGCGGAGACGGCGCTCGAATCGGCCCGCCGGGGGGCGAAGCTGACCGGACAACTCCTCGCTTTCTCCCGGATCCAGCGGATCAGCATGGCGCCCGTCGCCGTCAACGAGGTGATCGGGCATATGCAGAGCCTGCTCCGCCACACGATCGGCCGGGCGGTGCGGATCGAAACGCGGCTCGATCCGGCAGCGGGCCACGGGCTGTGCGACGCCAACCAGCTCGAAAACGCCATCCTGAACCTCGCCATCAACGCCCGCGACGCCATGCCCGAGGGTGGGCTTCTCACC
The DNA here is from genome assembly GCA_028293025.1 of Alphaproteobacteria bacterium. Classification (GTDB taxonomy): domain Bacteria; phylum Pseudomonadota; class Alphaproteobacteria; order Sphingomonadales; family Sphingomonadaceae; genus Allosphingosinicella. The sequence continues at coordinate 189 of JAQGLF010000080.1, read as the reverse complement.
ATTTCGACCGGCCGGGTGATGCTCGGCGCGGCGCTGGAGCATCAGGCCGGCGCCTTCGTCCGGATCGAGGTCGGCGACACCGGCCACGGCATGCCGGCGGACGTGCTCGCCCGCGCCGCCGAGCCTTTCTATTCGACCAAGCCGCTCGGCAAGGGCACCGGCCTCGGCCTCGCCCAGGTCTACGGCATC
>JAQGLF010000017.1 GCA_028293025.1 Alphaproteobacteria bacterium | reverse complement strand
TATCGCGCCGCCCTCGACGCGATCGGCGCCGCGCGACCGGGCCGCGAGGGAAAGAAAAGATGCTGATCGACGAGAGCCGCCTCCACATCGCCATCCAGAAATCGGGCCGTCTCGCCGATCATAGCCGTGGGCTGCTCCGCGATGCCGGCCTGCGCATCCAGAACGGCCGCAACGACCTCACCGCGCGGATCGAGAATTTCCCGGCCGATCTGATGTTCGTGCGCGACGACGACATCCCGACCTTCGTCAGCGACGGCGTCTGCGAATTCGGCATCGTCGGCGAGAACGTGCTTCAGGAATCCGCGCTCGACGAGCGGGAGGCCCGGTTCGAGATCGTGGCGCGGCTCGGCTTCGGCCGCTGCAGCCTGCGCATCGCGGCGCCGGAAGAGGCGGTTTATTCCGGGCCGGACTCGCTCGCGGGTGCCCGTATCGCGACCTCCTATCCGCGGCTCCTCAGGCATTTCCTCGATACCCACGGCATCCAGGCCGACATCGTCAAGATGCGCGGCGCGGTCGAGTTGGCGCCGCGGCTGGGCATCGCCGGCTTCATCTGCGACCTGGTCTCGACCGGCGCCACGCTCGAGGCCAACCGCCTGCGCGCGGTCGAGACGGTGCTCGACAGCGAGGCGGTGCTCGTCCGCACCACGCGGCCGGGGCCCGAAGACAAAGCGGAGCTCGGCACCCGCCTGCTCAGCCGCATCGACGGCGTGCTGGCGACCCGCGATTCCAAATATATCATGCTGAACGCGACCGGAGAATCGCTGAAGCAGATCACCGCCATCCTGCCGGGCGCGGAGGCGCCGACCATCGTCCCGCTGCACGGCCGCCCCGGCCATTTCGCCGTTCACGCCGTCTGCCAGGAATCGGTGTTCTGGGAGACGCTGCAGCGGCTGAAGGAGGCGGGCGCCTCCGCCATCCTCGTCGTGCCGATCGAAAAGATGATGCTGTGAAGAGCCTGGACTGGTCCCGCCTCGATGCGGCGGGCCGCGCCGGGGCGCTGGCCCGGCCGGCGCAGCGCAGCGACCCCGCGCTCCAGGCGGCGGTGCGCTCGATCGTCGACGACGTGCGCGCACGCGGCTGGCAAGGCCTCGGCGAGCAGGCGGAGCGGCTCGACGGCGCGGCGCCGCGTCTGGTTCCGGTGGCGCCGGTCGCCGCCGAGGCGCGGCGCAGCCTGGCTTCGGAGCAGGTGGAGGCGATCGAGCTCGCCGCCCGCAACATCGCCGCCTTCCACCGGGGTAGCCTGCCGGCCGAGCACAGAGTGGAGATTCTGCCCGGCCTTATCGTCCGCAAGGTCTGGCGCGCGATCGATCGGGTCGGCCTCTACATTCCGGGCGGGAAAACGCCGCTCTTCTCGACCCTGCTGATGCTCGCCCTCCCCGCCCGTGCCACCGGCGTCCGCGAAATAATGGTGGTGACGCCGCCGCGGCTGGACGGCGGGCTCGACCCCGTCATCGCTCTCGCCGCCTCTCTGTGCGGGATCGAGTCGGTGTGGACGGTCGGCGGCGCCCAGGCAGTGGCGGCGCTCGCCTTCGGCGCCGGCGACATCCCCCGCGTCGACAAGATTTGCGGGCCGGGCAATATTTGGGTGGCTGAAGCGAAATCCTATGTCTCCTCCCTCCCAGGCGGTCCGGCGATCGACATGCCGGCCGGCCCGAGCGAGCTGATGGTGATCGCCGACGACGAAGCCGACGCGGCGACGGTGGCCGCGGACCTGCTCAGCCAGGCCGAGCACGACCCCTCGGCGCAGGTCCTGCTCGTCACCCCCTCGCTCGCTCTGGCGGTACGCGTCGAAGTGGAAGTCCGGCGGCAGGTGAAGACGCTGCCGCGACGCGAGATCGCCCTCGCCTCGCTCGCCTCCGCGCGGATCATCATCGCCGCCGATCTCGACGAGGCGGTCGGGATCGCCAATGCCTATGCCCCCGAGCATCTCGCGCTGGCGGTGGCCGATGCCGAGCCGCTGATCGGCGACATCCGCAATGCCGGCGCGATCTTCGCCGGCGGCCTCGCCGCCGAGACGTTCGGCGACTATCTCGCCGGCTCCAGCCACGTATTGCCGACCGACGGCGCCGCCCGCGCCTGGGGCGGCGTCTCCGTCTTCACCTTCCTCAAGGCGATCAGCGTCCAGACCGTGACAAGCGACGCGGCCCGGCGGATCGCGGCGCCGGCGGCGGCGCTCGCCCGGCTCGAATCGCTCGAAGGCCATGCCCGCGCGGCTGAAGCACGGATCGGGGAGCGCGCCCTGTGACCTCGCTCGCCGCCCGCCTGGCCCGGCCCGAAATCCTCGCTTTGCCGCCCTTCGACATCGCCGCCCAAGCGAACGGCGCCTTCGGACCCGACGCGATCAGGCTCGACGCCAATGAAAATCCCTATCCGCCGCTCAGCGACGGCGCCTTCGCCGCCGGCCTCAACCGCTATCCCGAGCCGAGGCCGGCGCGTCTCACCCAGGCGATGGCGGCGCTCTGGGGCGTGGCCCCGGAGGCGCTCGTCGTCACCCGCGGCGCCGACGATGCGATCGACATCCTCGTCCGCGCCTTCTGCCGCCCCGGCGAAGATGCGGTCTCGATCTGCACGCCCACTTTCTCGGCCTATGCCCATTTCGCCAAGCTGCAGGGCGCGCGAGTGGTGGAGGCGAAGCTCGACGGCGATTTCGACTTCGACGCCGATGCCTTCCTGGCGGCGGTGCGGGACGAGCCGAGGCTGAAGCTCGCCTTCCTCTGCTCGCCGAACAATCCGACCGGCAATGCGATCGATCCCGCCGAGGTGCTGCGGGTCGCCGACGCTTTGCCCGAGACGATCGTCGTGCTCGACGAGGCCTATCTCGATTTCGCCGATGTGACGAGTCTTGCCGCCGAAGCCGCGCGGCGCCCGAACCTGGTCGTGCTGAAGACCCTGTCCAAGGCGTTCGGCCTCGCCGGCGCGCGGGTCGGCGCGCTGATCGGCGCGCCGGAGCTGGTGGCAATCGCCGCCCGGGCGCTGCCGCCCTACCCGCTGCCGAGCCTGTCGATCGAAGCCGCCATGGCCGCGCTCACCCCCGCGCGCCGGCCGCTCCACCTGCAGCGGATCGCGCGGATCAAGGCGGAGCGGGCGCGGCTCGCGCCGATCCTCGCTTGCTCCCCCGTCGTAACGAAGGTTCGCAATGGCGGCGGCAATTTCCTGTTCCTCGAGGTGGAGGCGCCGGAGGCGCTTGCCGCCAAGCTCCACGCGCTCGGCATCCGCGTCCGCTTCCGGCCGAATGCGGCGCCCGGCGGCCTCCGGCTCACCGTCGGCACGGAGGCCGAGAACGAGGCCGCGCTCGCCGCCTTCGGCGTGGCGGAAGGTGCCGTGCCCGTCCGGCGCGGCGAGGCGGTGCGCGAGACCAGGGAGACGAAGATCGCCGTCGCCGTCGACCTCGACCGGGCAACGCCGCGCAGCATCGACACCGGCATCCCCTTTTACGACCATATGCTCGACCAGGTGGCGGCGCATGGCGGTTTCTCTTTGCTCCTCTCCTGCGAGGGTGATCTGGAGATCGACGCCCATCACAGCGTCGAGGATTGCGCCATCGCCTTCGGCACGGCTTTGTCGCGAGCGCTGGGCGAACGGCGCGGCATCGGCCGCTTCGGTTTCGCGCTGCCGATGGACGAGGCCGAGGCGCAGGTCCTGATCGACCTGTCCGGCCGTCCCTACAGCCTGTTCGAAGGCAGCTTCGCGGCGACCCATATCGGCGCCTATCCGACGCAGATGACGCAGCACGTCTTCCGCTCGCTGGCCGACAGCCTCGGCGCCGCCATCCATGTGCGGGTGACGGGCGAGAACGACCATCACAAGACCGAGGCCTGCTTCAAGGCCTTCGGCCGCGCCCTCGCCCAGGCGGTGGCGCGCGAGGGCGACGCGCAGGCGATCCGCAGCACCAAGGGAATGCTGTGAA
>JAQGLF010000016.1 GCA_028293025.1 Alphaproteobacteria bacterium | reverse complement strand
TCGGCCCCCGCGCCCGCATCGGCGCCAATGCGGTGGTGACCCGCGACGTTCCGGAGGGGGCGACGATGGTCGGCATCCCGGCCCGCTCGACCCTGGTCAGCGCCGAGCAGAGCGCCGGCCATTTCCTCCCCTACGGCACGCCCTGCTCGGAAAATTTCGATCCGGCGACGCAGAAGCTGGAGCTGCTCCAATGCGAGCTCGAGCAATTGCGCCTGCGCGTCGCCGAGCTGATCGAGGAGCGCGAGGGCAAGAAAGCGAGAAAGGAGCGCGGCCGCGCCTGATGGGCAACGTCTACCCTTTTCCGGGAGCCACATCGTCGCCGCAGATCGGCTTCACCCGGGCCGAGCTGAAGCGGATCATCGACCTTTACGGCCGCATGGTCGCGGCCGGCCAGTGGCGCGATTATGCGATCGAGTTCGGCCGCGACCATGCCGCCTTCTGGGCCTTCCGCCGCACCGCCGAGCGGCCCGAATATAAGATCGAGAAGCGCCCCGGCCTGCGCCACCGCCAGGGCATGTGGGCGCTGATCGGCGAAAACGGCATCGTCCTCAGGCGCGGCCATGAGCTGGGGCCGGTGCTGGCGCCGGTCGAGCGCAGGCTGCTGAAGGTGGTGGCGGGATAGGGAAAACCTCCCTTGGCCGCGACGATCGGTGGAATTCTCGCCAGTCAACGGCGACGCGGCCGGGCGCGACGAAAATAAGCGCGCGGCGAGGGCGGTGGTTAACCGGATTTTGAGCCTCCGCCCCTAATCGGGTCTCATGAAGCTCAGTCTCACCCGGGAACCCCGCTTCCAGCCGCGCAAGCCGCGGCTGGCGACCTTCGTCAATTCCGCCGCCTTGCTGCCGGACGACCGCGAAGTGCCGATCGTCATCCGCAACGTCTCGCCGGAAGGCTTCATGGCGCTGACCGAATATGACCTGGCCGAAAACACCTGGTTCGGGGTGGTGATCCCGGGCCGCGGCATCGTCCGCGCGCAGATCCGCTGGTTCGACGGCGGCCTGTTCGGCGCGCGCTTCGAAAAGCCGCTCGACGTCAAGCTGGTCGACCGGCTTTAGAGATTCCGGGTGAGTTGAGGCACGCTTCGCCTCCGCCGGGACGACGGACGCCTAGCGGCCGGTTGCGCACGCCCCGCGCTTCGCCGTGACGAAATAATCGAGCGACTTGTTGTCCGAGAGGTGGAAGCCGCGCGCCGGTCCCCAGGCAAGGCCGGTGACGTCGACGATCTCCAGCCCCGCCTCGGTGACGAGGGCGCAGAGCTCCTCCGGGCAGAGGAACCTGTCCCAGTCGTGCGTGCCTTTGGGGATGCGGCCGCTGCCCTCGCCGAGCACGATCATCATCAGCCGCGACATCGAGCTGCGGTTCGGCGTCGAGAGGATGAGCAGGCCGTCCTCGCCCAATGCGTCCGCGAGGCCCCGGACGAAGGCGCGGGGCTCGGCGACATGCTCGACCACTTCGAGCGACGTGACGAGGTCGTAGCCGCCCTCCAGCGCCTCGACGCTGCCGACGCGATAGTCGATGGCGAGGCCCTGGCCGAGGGCATGGGCGCGCGCGGCGGCGATCGTCTCCGGCGCCGCGTCGACTCCCGTCACTTCCGCGCCCAGGCGGGCGAGCGGCTCGGCGAGGAGGCCGGCGCCGCAGCCGATATCGGCGGCGCGACGGCCTTCGAGCGGCCTCAGGCTGCACTCGTCGAGGCCCCAATGCTGATCGATCCGGTCGCGCAGATAAGCGAGCCGCACCGGATTCAATTTGTGCAGCATCGTCGAGGATCCGTTCGGGTCCCACCAATCGGCGGCGAGGCGGCCGAAATGTTCGGCCTGGACGGGGTCGATCGTGTCGGTTGCCGTGCTCATCGCTCGCACCTATCAGGGCGGCGCCCCTTTCCCAACGCCGAAGCCCGCAAAAATGGACCATTTCGAGCTGCGAAACGGTGTCCTCCATTGCGAGGAGGTGCCGCTGCCGGAGATCGCCGCCGCGGTGGGCACGCCGGTCTACGTCTATGCGACGGCGACGATGCGGCGGCATGTGGCGGTGCTGCGCGCGGCGCTGGCGCCGCTCGACGACCCGCTGATCGCTTATGCGGTGAAGGCCAATCCCAACGGCGCGGTGCTGGCGACGCTGGCGCAGGCGGGGCTGGGCGCGGACGTCGTCTCGGGCGGCGAATATCGCCGCGCCCGCGCCGCCGGCATCCCGCCGGAAGCGATCGTCTTCTCGGGCGTCGGCAAGACCGCGGAGGAGATGGCGCTGGCGCTGGACGGCGGCCTCTACCAGTTCAACCTCGAATCCCTCGCCGAAGCGGAGATGCTGTCGGCGGTGGCGGCGTCGCGCGGGCAGGAGGCGCCGGTCGGCTTCCGCATCAATCCGGACGTGACCGCCGGCTCCCATGCCAAGATCTCGACCGGCGCCGCCGAGAACAAGTTCGGCATCGCCATCGGCGAGGCGGCCGAAGCCTATGCGCGGGCGGCGGCCTTGCCGGGGCTGAGGGTGCGGGGCGTCGCCGTCCATATCGGCAGCCAGCTCACCAGCCTCGCGCCGCTGGCGACCGCGTTCGAACGGGTCGGCGGGCTGATCCGGACGCTCCGTTCGGCCGGTCACGCCATCGAGGTCGCCGATCTCGGCGGCGGTCTCGGCGTCCCTTACGATCCCGCCCTGCCGCCGCCGCCTTCGCCCGACGATTACGGTAGGATGGTGTGCCGGATCGCCGGCGGCTGGGGCGTCCGGCTGGTGTTCGAGCCGGGGCGGCTGATCGTCGCCAATGCCGGCGTGCTGCTGACGCGGCTGATCCGGGTGAAGCCCGGCGCGCGCCATCCCTTCCTGGTCGTCGATGCCGCGATGAATGATCTGATGCGCCCCGCCCTCTACGATGCCTGGCACGCGATCGACGCCGTCGAACCGCGCGGCGGGCGGACGATCGCCAATGTCGTCGGCCCGGTCTGCGAGACCGGCGACACCTTCGCGACGGCGCGGGAGATGGACTCGGTCGCGCCCGGCGATCTCCTCGTCTTCCGCACCGCCGGCGCCTACGCGGCGGCGATGTCGAGCACCTATAACAGCCGGCCGCTGACCCCCGAAGTGCTGGTCGACGGCGACCGCTGGGTTTTGGTGCGCCCGCGGCAGGATGTGGCGACGTTGATCGCCGGGGATCGGATACCGCCTTGGCTCGGGATCACAGGTTCATAGGCTCGAAGCCACGGCCTCCGTCCGTTCCGCGCTTCGGGTCGGTCCAGCTCCGGGTGGAGAATATGGGAGGGACCTCATTTCGCATTCCACATCCGGGCCGCTTTCTGCTTTGTAGCCGCAGCCTTTCAACCGACCGAGTGACTCGACGGGGATGAACACCGCTACCGGCCGCAGGTGGGACGAGACGCGGCGCTGGTTCGCCAGGGAAGCTCGCTCCTTGCCCGCCTTCGCGCTGGTCGCGCTGCTCGTCGCCTGGTGCTGGCCGATCTGGAGCTCTCCCCCCTATTCCCCGGACAGCTGGGCCTATTACGAGCTGTCGCGGTCGATATGGCGAGGCGGCTTCCGGCTTTTGGAATTGCGCAGCTACGCCTATCCGGCGGCCGCCCCCTCCGGCGCGTTTCCGCCGCTCTGGCCAGCCCTCTGGTGGCTGGTGGCGGCGCCGAGCGGCCTCGGTGCCCGTGCCGGCCTGATTGCGTCCTTCTCGTGTATCGCGGCGCTGGCGATGTTCTCCGAAGCGATCGGCCGGCAACTCTCCGGCGTGAAATGGGTGGGGCTCGCCGCGGCGGGCGGGCTGTTCGCGATGCCGGGTTTTGCGGAGGAGGTGGATGCGGCGCGCTCGATCCCGCTCCAGATGGCGCTCATCTCCGGCTTGATCTGGACATTGCTGCGGCGCGGCCCGATCGGCCCCGCGCGAGCAGCGGCCATGGGCATCATCTGCGGCGCCCTGGTGTTGACCCGGTTCGACATGCTGGCCTTCGCAATCGTGTTCGGGCTGATCGTGCTCTTCCTCTCACGGTCGCTCGGCGCGACTTCAGCCTTCGGGCTGCTCTTTATTGCCGCGGTATCGCCCTGGGTGACGTTGTCCTGGCTGTGGTTCGGCGAGCTGTTTCATTCGGACAGCTCGTTCGTGGCGTCGGCGATAGACCCCAGAACCTTCGTCACCGACTGGTACCCGCCGGCACGTCACCGGGCGACTCTTGGGGACGATCCCGTCGCCTGGGCATATAAGGTGGCGGGAAACGTGCCACCCTTCCTGCGCAGCGCGATGTGGAGCCCGGGCCCGCTCGGCCAGGCGGAATTGGCGGCCGCGCTGGCGGCCTTGCTCGCGCGGGGCAGGGAAGTCGGGCATCTGATATCGTCGTTCAGGACTGCCGATGCGAGCGTCAGGCGTTTTGCGGCTGCCGCCCCGGCGATTGTCGCCCCGCTCCCTCTCTATGTGGCGACCGGCTATTTCGACGCGCGCTACTTCTCGCTTGTCTTCTGGTACGCGCTGATGGCCGTTTCGACCCTGGCCGCGGTCGCCTGGCTGCCCCGCGCCGGCCGGGGCGGGGTGGAGTCCAGGACGATGCTGCTGGCGTTGGGCATGCTTCTGGTCGCGGGGTGCGCCAATGTCACGCGCGGGCTCGCCCGCCCGCCCCAGCCGGGCTTCCCCGAGCTTCAGGAATTCGCGCCCATCGGGATGTGCCTCGACCGGCTCGGCGCGCACCCGACCGACCGAATCCTGTTCCAGGACGACACGCTGGCTGCGCGATGGGCCGCGGTCCGTCGGCGGCCGGCAGCGATACTGCCGCTTAACTTCACGCGGCCCGGAATCAGCTTTGCCGAAAAGGGGCAGTTCCTTGCCGAGCACGACATCCGCTTCCTGGTCGGCGAACCCGAGGTGCTGGAGCCGATCTTCAAGCCGTTCCTGCAAGGCCCGGCGCTGTCCTGCGGCGCGGCCGTCTACCGGCTCGCGCCGGCCGCCTAGAGCCGCCCGCCTGGCGGCTCACCTGGCGCATCAACCGAGCAGTCGGTCCGGGCGGGCGTCCCGCCATCGTGGGTCGAGCCGCGGCAGCGCCTCGAACAGGTCGTAGATGTTGTCGATCTTGGCCCCCATTACGGAGATCAGGCGCGGCGCGTCGGCGTGCCGGCAGAGCAGGATCGGGCGCCCGTCATCGCGCTCGTTCTTCACCATCACCGTCTTCACCTCGAACAGCGAGCTGTGATGGTCGAACCCCGCCGCACAAGGCAAATAGCGCCGCGCGTCCTGAACCATGTGGCGCCAGCGCGTCTGTTGCGGGAGCTGCTCCGCCACCTCGTAGGGGGAGCGGTCGCCATTCTCGTGCATCCAGCTATAGTGCGGCGTGTAGCGGACATGGGTGAACGAGAACAGCTTCTCCGACGGATAGGGCATGGTCGAGAAGAACGGTCCGTCGATCACCGTCACCCCGGCGCCGCCGAGCTCGAGCGGCGGAACCGCCAGGGCGACTTCGGCCAGCTCGTGCTTCAGCGCCATCGGGCGCAGGCCGCTGCGCAGCAGCAGGTGGTTGATGTTGGCATAAGTGACGTTGAACACCGATCCGGCGGTGATCTCTCGGCCGCTTTCCAGCTCCACCACCGCGCGGCCCGGCTCGCTGCGGACGCGCCGCACCTGCTGCCCCGTCCACACCGGCACGCGGTGCGTGTCGAGGCGGGACAGCAGGCCGTCTCGAAGCGCCGTCCAGTCGAAGGCGAATTCGCGGCACCGGAATGCGGCTTCGATCAGCTCGGGATCGAACAGCGCGCGCATGTTCGGAGGCGCGGGGGAGAAGGGCGCGTCGAGCGAGGCGAAGGTGTGCGCGAAGCGGGACGCCGATACCTTCGAACGCCGCGCCGCGATCGCATAGATCATGTCGAAATCGTCGACCACGGCATGCCGAAAATCGCGGACGAACTTCTCCTGGAGGATGCGGGAGCGCAGCGCGGTGGCGAAGCTGCGCGGGTAATGGAATCCGGTGTGGATCCGCGCCTGATTCACCCGGCTGGCGCGCTCCAGCAGCCGTTCGCCGCCTTCGAGGACCAGCACCCGGTCGGTAATGCTGCTGAGGTGCAACGCCAGGGAGCAGCCGAAAAATCCGCCGCCGACGACCACCACGTCGTAATCGGCCGTCATGCGCCTCAGCGGCCGCGCGGCGCGTAACGGCCCGCCAGAGTGTTGAACACCACCGCCATCAGATCGGCGAGGCCTCGCAGGCCATTGATCTTCGTCGGTATCTTCTCTCCCCTGGGATAGACGCGCGAGGTGGGCAGCTCCTTTACGCGGTAACCGAGCTGCGAGGCACGCACGGTCAGATAGGCGAGCAATTCGTAGCCGACGAAGATGTCGCGGAACGGCGCCACGCGCGGGTCCAGAAGATATTCGGCCGAATAGGCGCGATAGCCCTGGGTCGTATCGGTCAGCCACCGGCGGGCTGCCAGGCTCAGCAGCGGCGCGTGGATCAGGCGAATGGCGAGCAGGCGCGACAGCGGCGTGTTCTCGCAATGGCCGCCGCGGATGAAGCGCGACGCCTGCACATAGCCATATCCCTCGTCCAGGGCGCGCAGGAATGCCGGAACGGAGGCTATTCCGTCCTTGCCGTTGCCGTCGATGGTGACGATCCCGTCATAGCCCTCGAGCAGCGCCCAGGCGTAGCCGCATCGCAATTGCGCCGAGAGCTTGCCCGGCCCGCTTTTGGTGAGCAGCGCCCTGACGCCTGCCGAGCGCAGAAAGGGTTCGGCCAGCGAATTGTCGGTGGAGCCGCCGTCGACCACCACGATGTCCGCCTGCTCGAGCAGGTTCAGCGCGGCCATGTCGCGCAACTGGCGCTGGATCCGCTCGCCTTCGTTGATCACCGGGATCAGGATCAAATGGCGGGTGCGCCTGGGCGCCAGCGCGTCCACGTCGAATGCCGGCACTTGCCACCCGCGCCGGGCGAATTCGGCGACCTGGTCGGTCATCGTGACGCCTTCGGGGATTCGAGGTCGACGCCTGCCTCCGTGGTGCCGCGGCCCACCTCCACGTTCAGCTCCGGCGCGGACCGGAAGAAATTGATGTTGCCGATTTCGTCGACGATCCCGAGCGTCGAGCCGCGCTCGCGCTGTTCGAGCAATCTTGCCAGGCCCAATGCGAAGATCGCGAAGCCGAGCGCGAGGAAGCCGATCGACCCGCTCTGGATGAGGTTGGTCGTGAACCAGCCGGGCTGGACATGGCGGAAGGTCGTGACGACGACAATCGCGTACAAGCCATAGGCTATGGCGGCGAGGAACGCGAACAGCGAGATCACGGCATAGGCGCGCAGATAGGCGCTCGATGCGCCCGAGATGATCTCGGCAAGGAGCTGGAGCCGATGCGCGTGCCCGCGCGGCTGGCGCGTCCGGGCGTGCGCCACGGGCACGCGAACATAGCATTCGCCGCGCTTGGGCTCGAAGCGGAGGTCGATCGTAGCCGATTCGCGCGCCAGAGCCTGGACCAGGCGGACGCGGGGGAAGGCGATGCTGCGCATGTCACGGCCGTTCACCCGATGCGAGGACAGGGCGCGAAGAAGCGGATAGAGCAAAGTCACCCCCGGGCCGCCGACGCGATGAGCGAGGAGCACCTGATCGGTGCGGAAGCTGTCGGCGGCGAGCGCGGGCAGATCGACCCGTGCGAGCTCGGCGAAGCTGCCGATCGCCACCACGTCCCCGATCGCCTCGCCCGCAGCGATCGTCCGCCGCTGGTAGAAGCTCGTATTGTTGCGCACGAACAGGATGCGCAGGTTCGGGATGGCCGCCAGCTGCGGTGCGCAGGCGTCCACCGCGGAACGGCTGCCCTCGTCCACGACGTAGAGGATCTCGAAATAGCGCATGCGCGCCGCGCAGTCGCGGGCGAGCGCGGCGATGGCGGCGATGTCGCGCGAGATGGGCCCGCCTTCCGCCGGCAGGCAGAGCGAGGCGAGGAAGTCCGGTCCCTCGGTCATGCTGGCGCTTTCGTCGCCTGCAGCGCACGCGCCGCCCGCTCGACGCTGGTGCGAACGCGCTCCAGATTGTCCGGTCCGGCGCCGCGCATCTCGATCGAGAACCACCCCGCATAGCCATGGCCGAGGATCGCCGACGCAGCATCCCGAAACGCCGCCTCGTCGGCGGGCGCTGCCGCGAGATGAGGTTCGCTGACGTGAACGTGGCTGACGACGTCCCGCAGATCGCCGAACCAGCTTCCGGCTTCCGCCTGCTCCCCGTTCATCGCGAGCGCGCCAAGATCGAAGTTGAGCGTCACGGCGGGATGCGCGATCTGCCGCACCGCCCGCCCGGCCTCGCCGATACTGGTCAGATAATTGGTGCCGTAAGCTTCCGGATTGGGCTCGAGCGCGAGCCTTGCGCCGGCGGCGGCGGCGCAATCGCCCAGGCGGCGGAACGTCTCGATCGCGATCGCGTCGACCTGTTGCCGCTCCATCCCGTCCGGAATGCGCCGGTTCGCGGGCGAGCCGAACACCAGATTGGGTATGCCCAGCCGCCCGGCCAGGGCGATGGCTCGCTCCAGCGCGGCCACGAGGCGGGCCCGCGCCCCGTCGCCTTCGAAAAGCGCCGCGCCGGGCACCCCGAACAGCAGCGACTGCATCGATACCAGTTCGAGCCCGTGCTCCTCGAGCCTGCGCAGCAACCGCGACACCGCCGCCGGCGACGGCTCGAACGCATCCGCCTCATCGCTGAACGCGATGCTGGGCGCGATCTCGAGGCCCCGCACGCCGAGCTCCTCCAGCAACGCGAGCGCGCGTATATCCTCCTGGGGAGTCCAGGCGATGTTCGAGATGGCGAGCCGGTTCATGCCATCCGCGCGCGGGCGAATTCGAGCAGTTCCGCCACGACCTGATCCCGCCCGTAAAGATACGGCGTCTCGCTTCCCCACAGACGGGCGTGATCGCTCCGCATATCTTCGCGGACCGGGGGAGGCCCGTCGCTGTGAAAGGCTTCCCCGAGCAGCGCCTGGTGAAGCTCGCCCGCGCCGATCGGCTCCGAGCAGACGTGCAGGAGAGCGAGCGACGCCTCGAGGCAGCGTTCGATATCCCGCGCCAGACAGGCGAGGTTGTAGAACTGGAACGCGGATCGGCTGTTGGTGAAGTTCCGCGCGGTGAAGTCGGCGCGGCGAAACGCCGCCGTCAGCAAGGCACGCGCCGGCGTGCGATCGAATCGATCGCGGTCCAGCCGCATCATTTGGAGCGCCTCATCGAAGCGATAGAAACCGGCGGCCGTGGCGCGCTCCTCGTCGCTGAAGACGCGGCCGAGCTCCTCATGGACTTCGGGCTTGAGAAAGCCGGGCACCGGGTTGATCAGATCGAAAAGGAAGTTCTTGCGTAGCCCTTCTCCGAACAAGGCCGGGAGCCGCAGGACGACGGCGCCGTGGCGCTCGGTGAGAGTCGCCTCCAGCTCGCGGCGGTTCCTGCCATAGGCCTTGCCCGTCTCGTATCTCGCGGTGCTTTCGGTATATCCCGCACTCAAATCGTCCAGCACGGCGATGGTCGATATCAGCACCAGCCGGTCGAACCGCGCCGTCGCGATCCGGTCGGCCAGCCGTCGCAGGTTCGCGCGGTCTCCCTCCGGGTCCGCATTCGCGGCCCACATCGTCGCAGGCGCGCCCGCGCATATCAAAGTCGTGAACCGTTCGCCGGCGATCTCCGGAATCGTCGCTGAGGAATAGTGTCGGGCAAAAGGGCGTTGCGCGAGCAAATTCCCGCCCACGAAACCCGTTCCGCCGATCAGGCCGGCGCGCGCCCAGGCCGCGGGGTCCCTCTCGCCACCCTGGCTCGCGCTGTGCTTCTCCGCGGCGTTAGTCACGGCAACGGCCTTCCGGGGTGACGCATGGTCTCGCCGGCATAAAGGCACAAAATGGCGCGAGGAAGCAACGCATCGAGATGATCCGCCCGAACAGGGTCATGGCGAGGCCGGCTTGCCCCCTGATCGAGACCTGCCACCCGCATGGTTAAGAACCGTTTAAGAAATCCGAATGAGCGGCGACGATAGCGAGTCCGACGCGCCCGATCGGGAGGGCGACGGCAAGCTCCGGCGAAGAAGGCGAGCAGATCGTGAGTCACGATGCCCGAGATCGCCCGCCGGTCGTCAACCCGACGGGTTCCGCTCCGGCCTCGCGGCAGCAACGGCTCCCTTGCCTGCCTCACACCGGTTGCAACAGCGTCCCCAGCCGCTAAGACCCGCCGCGATGGCCCGCATCGTGATGAAATTCGGCGGCACTTCGATGGCGGGCATCGAGCGCATCCGCCACGTCGCCCAGCTCGTCAAGCGCGAGGCCGAGGCCGGCCACCGGCTGGCGGTCGTCGTCTCGGCCATGGCCGGCGAGACCGACCGGCTGATCCAGTTCTGCCGCGAGGCTTCGTCGCTCTACGACCCGCGCGAATATGACGTGGTGGTGGCGTCGGGCGAGCAGGTGACGAGCGGGCTCCTCGCCATCACCCTCCAGGGCATGGGGCTCAACGCCAAATCCTATATGGGCTGGCAGCTGCCGATCCGGACCTCGGGCCATGTGGCGGGGCTGATCGACGGGATCGATGCGGACGTGCTGGAGCGGGTCTTCGACGAGGGCGGCATCGCCGTCATCCCCGGATTCCAGGGCGTCTCCAAGGCTGGGGACGTGACGACGCTGGGCCGCGGCGGCTCCGACACCTCGGCGGTGGCGCTGGCGGCGGCGCTGAAGGCGGACCGCTGCGACATCTATACCGACGTCGACGGCGTCTACACGACCGACCCGCGCATCGTGCCGCGGGCGCGCAAGCTCCCCGCCGTCACCTATGAGGAAATGCTGGAGCTGGCTTCGGTCGGCGCCAAGGTGCTGCAGACGCGGTCGGTCGGCCTCGCCATGCGCGAGAAGATCCCAATTCGGGTGCTCTCCTCCTTCGACGACCGGCCCGGAACGATGGTCGTCGGCGACGACCAAATCGAGGAATTCAAGATGGAACGGCAACTCATCACCGGCATCGCCTATGACAAGAACGAGGCGCGGGTGACGCTGACCGGCGTCCCCGACCGCCCCGGCTCGGTCGCCTCGATCTTCGCGCCGCTCGCCAAGGCGAACGTCAACGTCGACATGATCGTCCAGAGCGTGCCGCGCGCTGGGCAGAAGAGCGACCTCACCTTCACCGTCCCGACCGCCTCGCTCGCCCAGAGCCGCGACCTGCTCGAGAAGGTGCGGGCCGAAGTCGGCTTCGACGAGCTGCTCACCGACACCAATGTCGTCAAGGTGAGCGCGGTCGGGGTGGGGATGCGCAGCAATGCCGGCATCGCCGCGATGATGTTCCAGGCGCTCGCCGACCGCGGCATCAACATCCTCGCCATCACCACCTCGGAGATCAAGGTCTCGGTGCTGATCGCCGAGGAATATACCGAGCTCGCCGTGCGCGTGCTGCACAGCGCCTACGGGCTGGACGCGGAGGCGGCGGAATGACCGGCGACATAGGCCATGACCGCCTGAAGCGGCTGATGAAGCGCGGGACCGACTTCCTCGGCTGCGAGGTCGCGATCCTCGGCGGGGCGATGAGCTGGATCTCGGAGCGCAACCTCGTCTCCGCTCTGTCCAATGCCGGCGCCTTCGGCGTCATCGCCTGCGGAGCGATGACTCCGGACCTGCTCGATACCGAGATCGCCGAGACGAAGCTGCGGACGCAGCGGCCGTTCGGCGTCAACCTCATCACCATGCATCCGCAAATCTCCGACCTAATCGACGTCTGCACCCGCCACCGCGTCAGCCATGTCGTGCTCGCCGGCGGGCTGCCGCCGCCCGGTTCGATCGACCGGATCAAGGCGAGCGGCGCCAGGCTGATCTGCTTCGCGCCGGCGCTGGCGCTCGCGAAGAAGCTGCTCCGCTCGGGCGTCGACGCTCTGGTCATCGAAGGGATGGAGGCGGGCGGCCATATCGGGCCGGTCTCCACATCGGTCCTCGCCCAGGAGATCCTGCCGCCGCTCTCGGCCGAGATCCCGATCTTCGTCGCCGGCGGCATCGGCCATGGCGGGCTGATCGCCGGCTATCTCGAAATGGGCGCGGTCGGCGTCCAGCTCGGCACCCGCTTCGTCTGCGCGACCGAGTGCATCGCCCATCCCAATTTCAAGAAGGCCTTCATCCGCGCCTCCGCGCGCGACGCGATCACCAGCGTCCAGATCGACCCGCGCCTGCCGGTGATCCCGGTCCGCGCCCTGAAGAACCGAGAGATGGAGTCCTTCGCCGCCAAGCAGCGCGAAGTCGCCGATTTGCTCGACCGCGGCGCGGTCGAGATGGCCGAGGCCCAGCTCCAGATCGAGCATTATTGGGCCGGCGCGCTGCGGCGGGCGGTGATCGAGGGCGACATCGAGAGCGGCTCGGTGATGGCCGGCCAGTCGGTCGGCATGGTCAAGGAGGAGGCGCCCGTCGCCGAAATCCTGCGGCAATTGGTCGACGAGGCGGCGCACGCGCTGGAGCGGCGGTCGGTCCACGCCTGAGGGCGCACGAGCAACGGAGGAAGCGAGAATGTTCGACAGACGGACCTTTCTGGCGGCGGGCGCGGCCGGCGGTGCCAGCCTCGCTTTTCCATCCTTCGCCGCACCGGCGCCGGCGGCGGGGCGTTCGCCCGCTCTGGCGGCGTTGTTCGACCAATTGTTCCAGGAGCAATTGCGGCTGCGGCCCGAAAGCGCCACCCAGCTCGGCCTCGACAAGGGCGCCAATGCCGATCTCCGCGCGAAGCTGAGCGACGTCGGCCCGGCCGGCCGCGCGGCGGCGAAGAGACAGACCCAGGACCAGCTGCGGCGGCTCCTCCGCTTCGATCCGGCGACGCTCTCGCCCGCGGACCGGCTGGATTGGGAGACGATCGTCTATACCCGCCGCTCCTCGGCCGCGGTCCAGCGCTTCGAATTCGGCGGCTTCGGCTACGGCCCGTCGCCTTATGCGGTGAGCCAGCTGACCGGCGCCTATCAATCGGTGCCGGACTTCCTCGACACCAAGCATCCGATCGAGACCGCGGCCGACGCGGAAGCCTATCTCTCGCGCCTGTCGGCTTTCGCGGGACAGCTGGACGCCGAAACGGCGCGGATGCGGCACGATGCCGGCATGAGCGTGGTTCCGCCGGATTTCATTCTCGACCTCGCGCTGATCCAGATGACGAAGACGCGCCTTCCCTCCGGCGAGGCGACACCGGTGGCGTCGATCGTCCGGCGCGCCGCGGCCAAGGGTCTCGGCGACCGCTACGGCCGCGACGCCGCGCGGATCTGGGACGCGCAAATCCTGCCGGCGCTCGATCGCCAGATCGCCGAGACGCGGCGGCTGCGGACGAAGGCCGTGCACGATGCCGGCATCTGGCGCCTGCCCCAGGGCGCCGAATTCTACGCCGCGGCGCTCCACAATACGACGACGACCGCGCTGAGCCCGGACGAGGTGCACAAGTTCGGCCTCGACCAGGCGCGCGAGATCACCGCCCGCCTCGATGCCGAGCTGCGCCGCCAGGGCTTCAGGAACGGCGCGGTCGGCGAGCGCATGGCGGCACTCTACAAGGACCCGCGCCAGCTCTACCCGAACACGGACGAAGGGAAGGCGCAGGCCATCGCCTATTGCAACGCGCGGCTGGCGGCGATCCGCGGCCGGCTGCCGACCATGTTCAGCCGCATGCCGACCTATCGTTTCGAGGTGCGGCGGGTGCCGCCGCAGACCGAAGCGGGCGCGGCCTCGGCCTTCTCGCAATCGCCGGCGATCGACGGCTCGCGGCCGGGCCTGGTCTATTTCAACCTCCACGACAGCGCCGAATGGCCCAAATTCTGCCTTGCGACGACGGTCTATCACGAGGGGCTGCCCGGCCATCAGTTCGAGGGCGGCCTCGCTTTGTCGAATGCCGGACTGCCGATGATCCGCAAGACCGGCGGCTTCTCCGGCTATGGCGAGGGCTGGGCGCTTTATGCCGAGCAGCTTGCCGACGAGATGGGGATGTATGACGACGATCCGCTCGGCCGGCTCGGCTATCTCAAGTTCCAGCTGTTCCGCGCCCATCGCTGCGTCGTCGACACCGGCATCCATCACCTGCGCTGGGGCCGCGAGCAGGCGATCCGCTATTTCGTCGACCAGGACGGGGAGGCGCCGGGCTTCGCCACCCGCGAGGTGGAGCGTTATTGTGTCACGCCCGGCCAGGCCTGCAGCTACAAGCTCGGCCATTCCGTCTTCACCGGCCTGCGCGACAGGGCGAAGGCGGTTCTGGGGCCGCGCTTCGACATCAAGGCCTTTCACGACGCGGTGCTCGGCACCGGCCGCGTGCCGCTCGACATATTGCGGAGCGAAGGCGAGCGCTGGATCGCGATGCAGCGGCGCGCCGCCTGAGAGCCGATCGATGCCGTCCTCCGAGGAAGAGGTGGCGACGTTCCAACAAACCCATCGGCGTCGGGATGCTGCAGCCGCCGCGAGCCCGTCGTTTAGGTCGTCACTCGCCGCTACTTCAAGAGGCGGTCGAAGCGGACTTGGGGATCGTTGGTCATTCATTGTCTTCAAGCAGGAACTCCGGGCGTTCGCCGATTGAGTCGGCGAATGCCTTCAGATCTGCACGCGACACCTCGACGTCGTTCGGTATCTTAACAGGTGTTCCGCTGAACTCCCTGAGAGCTTTCGGTCCTTCTACCATAAGCCTAAACTTGATCCGATTGTCATCATCGAATAACGGCAGCTTTCCGTCGATAATCGCCTTTTTCAGCATGTGCAGCCATGGTGAAGCTTCATGGGGAAGCGGATCATCGGGGTCATTAGGGGGTGACGTCTCCACCCATAAGCAAGCTGCCTGATAAAGGTGGAGAGGATCGGTTCCTCGCCATAGATCGGAGATTCCTTGCACATGAGACAAGGCCTCGCGAGCGGCACGCCGGCGCAACTTGTCCCACGCGGCATCGAAGGCCTGTTCATTCATGCCTCCCCCGTACATTTTCCGAGCCCAAGCCTTCAAAGCGTCAGCCACGGAGGCATCGGAAGGCGTCGGATCAGCCTCGTCTTGCGCCGTTGTGATCGGCGTATCGCTGGTTTCAGCCGGCTCGGCCGACGGGGAGGCTGAAATGCGTGTGGTTGTCCTCTTTTGGAGCCGCAGCAGCGCGGCGACTCTCCTCCACCATGCCATTCTCGGCCAAGTCCCGACTATGCCTGCCCGCTCGAATCGCAAGTCCCGGTAAATGACAGGCGCCGCATCGTGGTTTCCCGCCATCGGGGCCGTGAGCGAAATGCCAGGATTGTCGGTGGCGAAAGGGCTGACCCCGTTCGAGATCCAAAAGGTATGGGGGATTGGCTCAGCAACCGGGCTATCCGATCTTCGGCCGTAAGCCCGTATTAAAGTGCCGGACTGCGACGCTCGTTTGGATATTTCGATGGGCGCTTCAATCAATGGTTCCTTTCTCATCAGGGCAAACTGACCCAAATGCTCGAACGGCTCTCTGAATAGCCGCAGCCGACGGCCCCAATCCGATTCATCGGCGAGATAGTGCGCCACCTCGTAAGCAGTCATGTCAGCGAGTGCCTGAGCGTTGGTGGTCCGCTTGATGGCCCATTCGATCAACCAGGAAAGTATGGCGAAGAAGCCGACAATCGTGAGCGCCAAACCCGCCCCGAGGACGGTGTGATCCGCCGCCGTCGAGGCAAGCGCCTTAGGAGGATGATCCCAGCCGAGCCATTTGAGATTGGTTCCAATAATGCCGTTTGCGGCGACGATGGTGTCTGGGATCGAATGGGTTGATAGCCATGCCGCCCCCGCGCCCAAGGGAAAAGCGATAGTCATGGCTCTGCGGATGTGCTTCCACATCCTTCTTCTATTCCACCCCCAGACCACCTTGGCGCAAGCGGATAAGAGCCGCCTGACGCTCGGTCAGGCGGGGATCGGCTGGAAACGGCCGCGGCGCCAGAGGCGGTAGAATCCCAGCAGGCACTGCACGCTCCAGACGATCGCGATGACGACGATGGCGATGCTGAGCGACAGGTTGAGGGAATTCTGGAGCTCCGCTGCCTTGTCCGCCGGCATGCCGTTCGGCACCACGATGGCCCAGCGTCCGGCCCGGTAGATGAGTGCGAGCAGGGCGATGCCGCCGACAGCCGTCGCTGCGCCCACCAGCATGCGCAGGCGCCACCAGCGCGGCCTCAGCCCCTGGATGAGGCTGTGCACCAGCCGCGCCGCCACGAGCGTGAGGATCGGCCAGTAGAGCTGGGTGAAGATGGGCGCCGGCTCGATGCGGAAGCTCGGGCCGCCCGCGCCGAAGGGAAGGTGGACGAGGCCGGTCCACCAGAGGAGGAAGGCGATGCCGAGCGCGACCTCGATTGCCGATTCCCACGGTCCCGGCTGCTTGTCCTTGACGTCGGCGAGCTGGCCCGGATCCCATTTGCGGAGGTGATCGGCGGGGAAGCCCATTCGTTCGAGAATGACGAAGACGATCGTGACGTTCGCGACGTTGATCAGCGCCGACATCCAGAGCCCGCCAAGCGCTCCGGCGAGCGCGCGCAGCAGATGGTCGCCATGGAAGAGCAGGTTCACGGCCGCGACGACGACGAAGACCAGGGCAAGGATCGCAAGCACGATCCGGAGCACCGACAGGTAGAAGGGAAAGACGTCCGGCCCGATCAGCCACTGCTGCTTCCGGTAGCGGGCTGCGACGACCAGGGGATGGCCGAAATCGCGAAGCACCGCCTTCGTCTCGTCGCCGTTCAGCGGGCGGTCGAGCGCGGCCTCGCGGTCCTCGATGCGGCTGGCGAGCAGGTCGCGCAATTCCGCGGCGATATCCTCGGCCCGGTCGCCGGGCAGGTTGCGGCGGATCGAGGCGACATAGCGGTCGACGAGGTTCATGGCTTTGCGTCCTTCGTGAGCAGGCGGTCGAGCGAGGCGCCGATCGCGGCCCATTCGGCATGGAGGCGGGCGAGGATCGCCGCGCCGTCGGTGGAGAGGCGGTAAAAGCGCTTGCTGCGCCCTTCCTCCCGCCATTCGCTGGTCAGCAGGCCCTGCGCCTCGAGACGGCGCAGCAGCGGGTAGAGCGCGCCCTCCTCGATCGGCAGGCCCGCTTCTTCGAGAATATTGCGTAACGTATAGCCGTAACGCTCCTCGCGCAGCGCTGCGAGCACGGCCAGGACGAGCGAGCCCCGGCGCAGCTCGACCCGCAGCTTCTCGAAAAGATTGTCTTCGCTCACCATGCTGTGTGTCACACCCTATGTATCAAACACTATGTGACACACAGTGTCAGCGGTTGCAAGCCTCGAAAAAGCGCGACCGGGCGAAGCGCCGGGGCGGGCGCCGACGGAGACGTTGGAACCCTGCCGCCTTTCTGTTAGCGCTTCGCCGACATGCTCACCGCAGCGACGACCTCCGCCCGCGAGATCCTGACCGGGCTTCACGATGTGATGGCTTCGCGGGCGAGCGCCCAGGCCAAGCTCAACAAGGTGGTGAAGATCATCGCCGAGGCGATGGCGAGCGAGGTCTGCTCGATTTACTTGCTGCGCGACGGGGTGCTCGAGCTCTACGCGACGGTCGGCCTCAACCAGACCGCCGTCCACGTCACCAAGCTGGCGCTTGGCGAAGGCCTGGTCGGCACGATCGCGCGCGACGTCGCGGTCCTCAACCTCGCCGAGGCGGTCAGCCATCCCGAATTCGCCTATCGCCCGGAGACCGGCGAGGAGCTGTTCCACAGCTTCGCCGGCGTGCCGATCGTGCGGCGCGAGCGGGCGATCGGCGTCCTTTCCGTCCAGCATGCCGATCCCAGGGCCTATGACGATGTCGAGATCGAGGCGCTGCAGACGGTGGCGATGGTGCTCTCCGAGCTGATCGCCAATGCCGGCCTCGCCGATCGCGCGGCCTCGGCCGCCGCTTCCGCGCGGGACCAGGGGGCGGTCCGGCTCACCGGGCTCAAGCTGGTCACCGGCATGGCCCGCGGCGTCGCCGTCTACCACCAGCCGCGGATCCTCATCGAGCATACCGTCGCCGAGGACGTCGAGGCCGAGCGGCACCGCGTCTATTCGGCGTTCCGCAAGATGCGCGAGCAGATCGACAATATGACCAGCCTCGCCGAGTTCGGCACGGCGGGCGAGCATCAGGAGGTCCTCGAGACCTACAAGATGTTCGCCTATGACGAGGGCTGGTCGCGCCGGATCAACGAGGCGATCGACAGCGGCCTCACCGCCGAGGCGGCGATCGAGCGGGTGCGCCAGCGCATGCAGATGCGGATGCGCGAGATCGACGATCCGCTGCTGCGCGACCGGATGCACGACCTCGACGATTTGTCCAACCGGCTGCTGCGGATCGTCTCGGGGCGGCTGGGGACGGCCGCGCAGATCGGCCTTCAGGGCGACGCCATCCTCATCGCGCGGAACCTCGGGCCGGCCGAGTTGCTCGAATATGACCGCCGGCGGTTGAAGGGCGTGATCCTCGAGGAAGGCTCGCTGACCGCGCACGTCACCATCGTCGCCCGGGCGATGGGCGTGCCGATGCTGGGCCGCGCGCGCGACGTCCGCCGGATGATCGGCGACGGCGACGAGGTGCTGCTCGACGGCGACGAGGGCGCCGCCTTCGTTCGGCCGACGAGCGCGATCGAGGGCGCCTTCAAGGCGAAGCTCCTCGTCACCCAGAAAAGGCGCGCCGAGTTCGCGGCGCTTCGCGACGTGCCGCCGGTGACGAAGGACGGGGTCCGGATCGCCGTGATGATGAATGCGGGCCTTCGCGACGACGTCGCCGCGCTCGACGAGGTGGGCGCCGACGGCATCGGCCTGTTCCGCACCGAGTTCCAGTTCCTCGTCTCGGCCAAGCTCCCCCGGCGGGAGAGCCAGCAGCGGCTCTACAAGGCGGTGCTCGACGCCGCCGGCGACAAGGAGGTGGTGTTCCGCACCGTCGACGTCGGCGGCGACAAGGCCTTGCCCTATCTCGACCTGAACGACGGCGGCGGGACCGAGGAAAATCCGGCGATGGGCTGGCGCGCCTTGCGTCTTGCGCTCGACCGCGACGCCCTGATGAAGGCGCAGGCGCGGGCCCTGCTCGAGGCTGCGC